>JANQOD010000365.1 GCA_028289745.1 Allomuricauda sp.
ATCTTTGAGCGCTATCACAAGTTCCATCTAAAAAATGGCTATGCCAAAAAGCAGGCCATCACCCTCAAAGAGCTGAACAAACTCGAAGTTGGTGACTACGTTACCCATATTGACCATGGCATCGGCAAGTTCGGCGGACTGCAAAAGATCGAAGTAGAGGGCAAACAACAAGAAGCCATCAAACTCATTTATGGCGACCGTGACATTCTGTATGTGAGCATCCATTCACTGCACAAAATCTCAAAGTACAACGGCAAGGACGGTGCCGTGCCCAAAATCTACAAATTGGGATCTGCCGCTTGGAAAAAGCTCAAGCAAAAAACCAAGAGCCGTGTCAAGAAAATCGCTTTTGACCTGATCAAGGTCTATGCAAAACGCCGCTTGCAAAAAGGGTTCCAATACGGCCCTGACAGCTATTTGCAGCATGAATTGGAAGCCTCTTTCTTATATGAAGACACGCCCGACCAGGCAAAATCGACCGAAGACATCAAAAAAGACATGGAGAGCGAACGCCCCATGGATCGCCTCATCTGTGGCGATGTGGGCTTTGGCAAGACAGAAGTGGCCATTCGTGCGGCCTTCAAGGCCATCGACAATGGCAAGCAAGTGGCCGTTTTGGTGCCCACCACCATTTTGGCCTTTCAGCACAACAAGACCTTCAAAGAGCGTTTGGCCGATATGCCCGTGACCATCGATTACCTGAACCGCTTTCGAACCACCAAAGAGAAACGCGACATTTTGGAGCGGCTTGAACAGGGCAAAATCGACATCATCATCGGCACCCATCAACTGGTCAACAAAAATGTACAGTTTAAGGATCTGGGGCTGCTCATCGTAGATGAAGAACAGAAATTCGGGGTAGCTGTAAAGGATAAATTAAAATCCATAAAAGAAAATGTCGATGTGCTGACCCTGACGGCCACGCCCATACCCCGAACCTTGCAGTTCAGCCTGATGGCGGCCCGTGACCTATCGGTCATCAACACGCCACCCCCCAACCGCTACCCCATCGAAAGCCAAGTGATACGTTTCAACGAAGAGACCATTCGCGATGCCATTTCATATGAGATACAGCGTGGCGGTCAGGTGTTCTTCATACACAACCGTATCGAGAACATCAAAGAGGTGGCGGGCATGGTGCAACGCTTGGTGCCCGATGCCAAGATCGGTATCGGCCATGGCCAGTTAGAGGGCAAAAGACTCGAAAAACTCATGCTCGGTTTTATGAACGGGGCCTTTGATGTGTTGGTCTCGACCAGTATTGTTGAGAATGGTCTCGATGTACCCAATGCCAATACCATTTTTATCAACAACGCCAATAATTTTGGCCTCAGTGACCTGCACCAGATGCGGGGCCGTGTGGGGCGCAGCAACAAAAAGGCCTTCTGTTATTTCATTACTCCGCCCTATGAGGTGATGACCCCCGATGCGAGAAAGCGTATCGAGGCCTTGGCCCAGTTCACCGAACTGGGCAGTGGTTTCAACATTGCCATGAAAGATCTTGAAATTCGTGGGGCCGGAGATTTGCTCGGTGGTGAACAAAGTGGATTCATCAACGAGATCGGGTTTGAGACCTATCAAAAGATCTTGAACGAGGCCATAGAAGAATTGAAAGAAAACGAGTTCAAGGAACTGTACGATGAGGTAGAGGGCGACAAGCCCAAAACCTATGTCAAAGACCTACAGCTCGATACCGATTTTGAGCTGCTCTTCCCCGATGACTATATCAACAACATCACCGAGCGGTTGAGCCTTTACAGCGAACTGAACGAGGTAAAAGATGAGGCTGGCCTACTGCAGTTCGAGACCAAACTGGTAGACCGTTTTGGCGAACTGCCCCCACAGGCAGTCGATTTGTTGAACTCGGTGCGCATCAAATGGATCGCCACCCATATCGGACTTGAAAAAGTGGTGCTCAAAAAGAAAAAGTTTATCGGCTACTTTATCGCCGACCAGCAATCTGACTTTTACCAAAGTGACACCTTTACCCGCGTCTTGCACTATGTTCAAAAACACCCGCAAAAGTGCAAACTAAAAGAAAAGCAGACCCGTAACGGACTGCGGTTATTGTTGGTTTTTGACAGAATCACAAGTGTGGAAAAGGCCTTACAGGTTTTAGGGCCGTTACATCAGCAAAACGAAGTAGTCTCGAAGCCGTAAACTGCGATAAAACAAATCATTTTTTCTTTTCTGAGAATCTAGTCCTCGTTGACAGCAAATCTTATATTTAGTACTTTAAAAATAGCTTCTTATGACATTCGAAGTAACTTTAGTACAAATAGGCCTTGGAATACTACTCTTTTTTTTGATTAACTGGATTGGTAAACACTCCTATTCTATTGGATATATTTCCATATCTGTTTTTGCTAGAGTAGAAGAAGCTCCCGCTTTCAACTTTTTATTAAGAATATTAACTCCATTAGTTTACCTAATAATTACTGCGGCTCTTTTTTATTCAGTTGGATTGGACAGATTTGTGAATAACTTTTATCTAGTCAATTTGTATTACGTCACTTTTAGATTATTGTTTAATCTCGTGACAGGGAGGGGGTTGTTACTAAATTGGTTTCGCCAGATATTATATTGGATCTCCATATTGTTGGGGTCATATTTTATTTATGCTAATCTGATAATAACAAAAGAGAATATACTTCCAGATTTCACGACGCTTGCCAATGAGTTATGGATTATTATTATTGTTTTTTTGTTCCATGTGTTTAATAATGTTAGAACATCTCATAAAAAAACACAGGACAGAAAGTATCATTATATCAAAAAGACCATTTCAAGATTTCAAAAAAAGTACGGGACAATCATCAATGAAAGAGTAGAAAATGAAAAACTAAGAGCACTTGTTTACTCAATAATGCTTTTAGAAAACTTCAATCGTCCTAGATTGATAAGATGGCTGGAATATGCTAGCTTTTTTCTTACTAAAAGACCTCATTCCATGGGAATAATGCAAGTAATCTCTACAACTTATATTTCTGATAAAAAAAGTATTATACTAGGGATTGAAAAAATTATTGGTAAGTATCATCATTTTTTGAACGAGATTAAAGACAGAAGAGAAAGACATTATTACTCTGGTGATTTCACTTTTGTTATGGAATTAGCAAGTTCATACAATACTAGTGCAAATTATAATAGTGATATCCACGAAATGTTCGAAATAGTATTAGAAGTCTTTTACCCAGAAACAGGAGATTCCTTTTTACCTCATGAAAGAGTAGATAAAATATCCGGGGATGATGATTTTACTTGTTAGTCTTTATCTTAAAAAAATGTCCTTCTAGGTATACGCTTATTTAGGCTTTTTTATTAAAGCTTAGATTTCTCACACTCACTCCATTCGGTTCGAAATGACAATACAATCAAAAAATGTCATTCCGACATGAGCAAAGCGATTGAGAAATCCCAAAAGCACCTGAATGTCATTTCGATATGAGGAGCGAAGCGACGATTGAGAAATCCCAAAAATGGCGTAGGGAGAAAAAGAATAGTTTGATTTCTGAATTCAATCCAAAATGGGAGTTTTGAACAGTGAAGTCATTTAGATTTCTCACACTCACTCCGTTCGGTTCGAAATGACAGAAAGAAACAAATGTCATTTCGATATGAGGAGTGGAGCGACGATTGAGAAATCTCATCAATGGGTTGGATTTCTCTCCCCGATGTCGAAATTCGAAATGACTGTATAACTTAAAAACCTTTATACACCAACCTTACAAACTCCCCGATCTTTGAGGGCTCCAACCAGCGGGTAACAATGACCAAGCCCTTTTTTTGGTCGATGACGATAAAGTTGCCCCCAAAACCGGCCGCATAAAACACATGTTCGGGTGCCCCCTGCCAATGGCGATTGCCTTCTTTTTCGTTCAACCACCACATATAACCATAATTGACATTGGGCGTTGAAGGTGTGGTGGCCAGTTCAATCCACTCTTTGCTCAACAGTCGTTGCCCATTCCATTCACCTCCGTTGAGAAAAAGCAGTCCGAAGCGGGCCATGTCTTCGGTATTGATGAATAGGCCCGCGCCTGAATGACCGCCCCCCGTGACCGATTGCATTTTGAGTCCGTCGATGGTCGTCCACGCATGATCATAACCGTACCACCGCCATGTGGTGGAGGCACCGATCTTGTCCATCAGATTTTCTTTGAGCACCAAGGGCAAGGGCTTGCGCCATACTTGGGTCAGTGAATAGGCGAGCACATTTACCCGTACATCGTTGTACTCCATCACGGTACCCGGTTCGTTGAGCTTGCGAAACTTCCAATCGTCAAGACCGCCCTCAGGTGGGGGACGGTCGGCCCAATCTTTGAGTCCCCACAGTTCTCCCGACCAATCGGAGTTTTGCTGCAAAAGATGTTCCCATGAGATCTTGCCGTTATGGTCGCCGTCGAAAATGCCCTCCCAAACATAGTTTGCGACCTTATCATCTATATCTGCAATCAGACCGGCATCAACGGCCAGGCCCGCTACCGTTGACAAAAAACTTTTGGTAACGCTAAAGGTCATATCGACACGTTTGGTGTCGCCCCATGAGGTCACCAGATAGCCATCTTTGAGGATCATGCCCGCCGGACCGCCCCGTTTCTTGGTCGGACCGAGAATTTCATGAAAGGGTTCCCGTTGAAACCCCTTCAATATGGCTTGCCGAAGGTCTCGGGAGCCCGAATATTCATTTTGCAAGGCAAAATCGACCGCTTGCTGCAAAGCGGTTTCTTTATAGGTGGCTTTTTCAGTTTTCTTCCAATCGGCATTCCGTTCGGGAAAATAAATCTCTTGGCTATTTCCCATAAAGGCAATGAGCAAAAGACAACTAAAAAGAATAGTTTTAGTAGTGGTGTTCATAGTGCTGACAATTCTTGATAACTTGTGTCAAGATACCAAATGTCGGCAGAATGTCGG
>JANQOD010000384.1 GCA_028289745.1 Allomuricauda sp.
TCAACCATCATCACGGCGGTGGCCCAGACGATTTTGAATGTACACGAATTCAACTTAAGTATGCAAGATGCGGTAAATGCGCCGCGTTTTCACCATCAATGGATGCCCGACCGCATCAAATTTGAAGAAAAGGGATTTTCAGAAGAGCTGAAAACCGAATTGAGAGCAAAAGGATATCAAATACAGGAAGGTCGCAGCCCCATCATCGGCAAGGTAGATGCGATTCGGGTGTTACCAGACGGAAGATTGGAAGGGGGTGCCGATAGGCGCGGTGATGACAAAGCGGTGGGATTCTGATGAAAAAAGCCATAAAACTTGTTGGGATCATATTGGTAGCGTTGCTTTTGGGATCAATCATTTTGTTATGGGCAAAACATGAACCGCTGCCCAAAGGGCAGGCGGGAAAACATGCAGATGCCCTGGCCAAAAAAATGCTCAGTGCCCTGAACCACGAAGCCTATCTAAACGCCCGATTTTTAGAGTGGTCGTTTCAAGGCGGTCGAAACCAGTATACATGGGACAAACAGTCAGGAACAGTAAGAGTAAGGTGGAAAGATTACAAAGTCGTATTAGATTTGGCACAGCTTGATCAAAGCAAAGCGGTAAAGAACGGAAAACCACTAACAGGTAAAAAAGAGGAGAAAATCATTCAAAAGGCGGTATCGAATTTCAACAACGATTCTTTTTGGTTGGTGGCCCCCTATAAAATATTTGACAAGGGCACCAAAAGAAGCATCGTTAAACTGGATAATGGCTTAGAAGGCTTGTTGGTCACCTATACTTCTGGGGGCACAACACCCGGTGATAGTTATCTTTGGTTACTCAATGAAAACGGTTTCCCGAATGCGTATAAAATGTGGGTCGGCATACTCCCGATCGGTGGACTCGAAGCTTCTTGGGATGATTGGCTGGTCACCGAAAGCGGGGCCTTTTTGCCCAAGTCACATAAGCTAGGGCCCTTGGTTTTGGGTATGGGAAATGTCAAAGCATATAATTGAAACTATGAAGATATTGGTAATAGGTGGGCACGGTACCATTGGCAAACAGGTGGTGAAAACCTTAATGGAAAAGGCAGAGATCATCATCGGCGGACGCACCCAAGGAGACATTGTGGTCGATATGGCCGATAGTACATCCATCCAAAACATGTTTGAAGAAATGGGTGCGGTCGATGCCGTGGTCTGCATCGCCGGCGAAGCAAAATGGGGCAATTTTGAAGACCTGACGGAAGAAGACTATTATGTCGGGCTAAAAAGCAAGTTAATGGGGCAAGTGAATATGGTGCGCATCGGGCAACAATATATGAAAGAGGGCGGTTCGTTTACCCTGACCACTGGTATTTTGGCCGATGACCCAGTGGTCAGAACGGCCAGTGCGGCCATGGTCAACGGAGGTATCCATAGTTTTGTGAAGGCGGCATCGCTAGAACTAAAAAACGGGCATCGCCTTAATGTGGTGGCAGCGGGTATGGTCGAGGATGCCTATGAAAAATATAAAGACTATTTTCCCGGGCATAACCCCATTCCCATGAATAAAGTGGTCAATGGCTACATTCGTAGCATCTTTGGCAAAGGCAATGGAGAAATCATTCGCATCTATGATTGAACATGACCGTCATCATTGCCATTGAAAATCACCATTTTTAAAAGACCAATCATTACCAAAAAAGCCAGCACATTTTACGGCATCAGTACCATATTGCATCGTACCATTGTTAAAGAGCAATAAATCGGGAAAGGTAGTACCGTTCAATAAATAATGGTTTGGGTAAATAGCTTTCATGCCCTCTTTTCCCGTGGCTGTGACCACACCGACACTTGCGGTATCGCTATCGGGCCTGGGAACGATGAAATAAAGCCCCCATTGTTCGCCCCGCACTTCCCTACCACCGAGCATGACCTTGCCATCACCCACTTGGACCGGAGCATTTTTCAAAAGCTTTTTCCAGGCCGCATTGTTATTGTTATTGCCATAGACCACAACATTTTGATCGCTATACTCTTTTGGATTAAAATCTTTATCGGGCACTAGTTCAACAGACCCATTGGCACGATAATAGAAGGCTTCAGCGTCAGACAATGCTTTGTTGTAGTACCATCTGTTTTCTGTTTTGTCACCTTGCGTGGCATAAACGAAGACCACATTATTGGTAAAGGCATCCTTGAATCCACCATTTCTGTGGGGCCCTTTTTTCTTCAAGGAAGGTTTTTCGGAAAATTGCCATGAACCGTTACTTTTATCAAAAAAGATTTCACCTTTTTGGGGTATGGCAAAAGACCCTCCATCCAAGACCAAGGTGTCATTTTCTTTGGCGATCTGGTCAACCGTTATGGCCATGGCCTGTACATTCTCGGTAGTGATAGTGAGGCCTTCCTCTTTAGAAAAATTCACGGCGCTTATTTCAAAGGGCTTTTGTTGCTGGTAAATGGTAACAAACCTAGATTGGGCAGAAACACCCGGGGAGGCCGTATAAAATTCCATTTTGTCGATTAGGGAATCGTGTTTGATCGTGCGTTGTTTGAATAGATCAAAAATTGGGGGCCAATCCATGCTATGGTCACCATACCAATGTGTTCCTCCCGGATATTCGTAATACGTAAAATCATTGTGAAACTTTCCGAGTTCTTCACGCATTTCACGGGCAATGAAAGTCGGCACTACATTGTCTTTTTCACCATGCAGTATGTAAACGCCCTGTTGTAGGTAATTGCGTCTTAGTTTCAAGGTGCGGCTCGGATTGCCCGCTCTTTTAATCATATGGTCCATATCGGTCAATTGGGGCTTCTCTGCCATTTTCTTTAGCGCTTCTTCGGTAATTCCCCAATTTTTCAGTTGCTCTGGACTGGCCTTTAGGGCTCTTTTCACAAAACTGTCCCTATAACCCAAAAGATCGGGATATCCCGCACAGGGTGCAATGGCTGCAAATTTGTCTGGGTAGGTGGCCCCGAGGTACCAGGTTCCGTGCCCGCCCATCGAATGTCCGGTCAGGTAAATCGTAGTGGGATCGGGATCATAGATTCGCTTTCCTTCTGCAAGTACTTCCAACGCATCCAAACGGCCCCAGTCTTCCCAGGCAAATCCGAAAGGTCTTCGATTCGTAGGGGCCACGATATGGCCCCAATCTTTTTGCTTGTAGGCGTTGGCTTGGTTGACCGCTTCGACAGATGCCCCGTGCACCGACAGAAACAGGGCCCCATTTTTCAGATCTTTTACAGAAGAGGGGGCCACGCTAAAGTACTGTACACTGCCATCTATTTTGCTGATGAAGGTGCGCTTATGTTTTCCATACTTCGATTTGATATCGATATCGATTTCTTGTGAGTCCATCACAATATCCCTGCTGTTCTGCAGTTCCAGTCCCAATTGTGATTTTCCCAACTTTGAATCTTTCCAGACCACCGGAATGTCAAACGGTACCTTGCGGACACTCATGGGTGGCAATGTCATTGCCTTTGAAACCATATCTTTTCCATCGTGGTAAGCACGTATTTTATAATTCCTTATCCAATTTTCAGTGGCGTTGATGATACGAACGGCCCCTTTATAGGCAATACTTTCCTCAATTAGCAGATCCGGTAGGGTCATGTCTCTTTTTGTGAAGATAATGGGAGCCCTTGGGGTGATCAACCGGGCGCGTATACGGGGAAACCTACCCCCTTTTAACACAAATACATTGGTGCCCCTTTTCAATTTGATGGGAATCAAACTATAACCAAAATCATAATGGTCGCCTTCATGCGGAAAACCATTTATAAGGGCCTTTGTATGCCCCGAAGCTTCAAAAAGCACTACTTTTTCATCATCAGATCGATACGTCAGGTACATATAACCCCCTCTTAGGGCGGGAGTTTCAAATGTACTTTTATCATTTACCTGAACGCTCGTCCATTTTTGTGCATTGCCAGAAGGATCGATGTAGGCCACTTCACCTTCTGAAACCGTTTTATGTGTCATCAAAAAATTCTTGAAGACGACATCGGTCGGAAAAGAGACGGAATTCAAAGATGATCTGCCTGTTGACAGCACAAGTCCTTTTTTGAAAGTAAATGCCACTTTGCCCTCTTGAACATCGTTGATTTTTTCCTTACCGAAATACTCGACAATATTTTGTGCTGGCAGCGCCGTACAAAAGAAGACAATGATGATCGAGAAACAAGACCACTTACCGAAGCTATATTTTCGCATGATTCCAACTTTATTGAGAGGGCCCAATATATCAGCTATGGTGATTTTCTTAAAAAAAAATAGCTTAATGACTTTCTTGCTTAGCTAGAGGTCAAGAAATGCAATATCAAAATTCAGAAAGTGCGAATTCGGCCAAGATCACTTCCCATTCTTGGCTTTCAATGATTTCCAATATGCGCTGTGAAATGGCCTGTTCCAGTTCAATCGCGTCTTTTTTGATTCCGAAAGCATAGAACTGTGCATCGAACTTCAAGGGCAGTACTTCAATGTCTTGCATACTTGAATCTTTTCTGACCCGGTACTTCATGATCGGGGCGTCATAAATAAAGGCATCGATCTGATGCTGTTGCAAATCTTGAAGCCCGGGCACTACCCCAATATACTCATGAATATCTTTGAAAAAATGGGCTTTTAAAAAATCGTCGGCCTCTGAGCTTTTTACGGTGCCCACCCTACGTTCCTTAAAATCTTCGAAATCGGTGGTTTCATTGCTTAACCGGTTGACGGTAAGGCTTGAAGCAATGCTTGCGGTAAGACCGGAGACAAAAAGGAGTCCGCAGAACATCAAACCGAGGGCGGTAATCTTTCCCATTCTTGTTCTCGGCGATTTGTCGCCATAGCCCACCGTGGTCAAGGTGACCACTGACCACCATAATCCGTCCCACAGCCCTTTATGGCCGGGACGAAAATCTTGGGGATTTTTCCTTCTTTCAAACAGCCAGGCCAAGATTCCAAAGAAAATGAGAATGACCAGCAACAGTAGAAATCCCCTTAAAAAGTTTACTTGAAAAAATGGGGTGACGAACTGTTTGATTTTCTGAAGAGATGATTTCTTTGCCACTGCAATGGTCGAGTGCGAAGCATAGAACGAATCGGTAAACTCCATTTCTTTACTGCGGCCACTGGTAATGGTAAGGGGATTGATACTCACATCGAGATACCCTGCTTTTAGCGAATCGAGCATTTCTGAAAAATTCATGGGAACCAATCGATAGTCTAAGTCCAAGTCTTCGGCCACGCGGTTCCACAGCCAGATATTGACCCCTTCCAATCGGCCATCATCTTCAATAACAAAAGGCGCCGCAGGGGTATAACCCACCAATAACGTATCGTTCCCTTTCTGGGAAAAGGCAAAAACAGCGAATAGGCACGGTAAAAAAAAGAGGGCGTTTTTCATAAAAGAAAAAATCGGTTGAAGCTCTAAATATAGCGCAAAACGTTCAAACCCCATGGCCCAAATATTCGCAACAATGACCAATATCATTGCAGTGGCGAAACCTTCACAATACCTTTGCAATCGCAAAATTGAAAAGAATGGGGTCAACACTAAAAATGCTTGTTTTTGCCAGCATGTTGGCAGCAATTACAGGCTATGCCCAAAAGGGCATCGGTGAGCCAAAGGGAGTGGCTGAAGAAGCAATTCCGGTGGCGTTAATTGAACTGAATGGTACCGTTGAAGAAGTTAAGGAAGGACCGTGTACCTACACGGTCGGGGAATCGACTTCGGGGATACACCTATTGGTCATGACCGAAAATAAAGAAGTGGCAAACGTACATTTGGGACCCACGTGGGCCATTTCAATCTGGGTCGAAGGCATGGAAGAAGGCCAAAATGTAAGCATGATCGTCTTTCGCACCAGTAATTTACCAACCAATCACTATATCGCCAAGGAATTGGAATGGGATGGACAAAAAGCCCAAATTCGTGACGGATACTTAAAACCTTTTTGGGCAGGTCGATATGGTAAAGAGGTTTGGTGACGAAAAAGCAGGTATTTCGGGTAAAACAACAACGCTCAGCTTCAAAAATCAACTTTTTACTTGACCTACCTGCTTTTTTAATTCTTCCATTGATTCTTGCAATTGTTTCAGCAGGCCGCGTTCGGTCGTTGCGTTCACATCAAAGGTAAGCTTACTGCTGACTTCCCATATCTCCTGTATCTGAAAGGGTTTGATGTCGTAAGGAGGATAGGTCTCGTTCAACGACACCAAAGTCACATTGTTTGAATTGGGCCGCTTTTCGATTTTTTTCACCATCACCGAATCTTGCAAGACGACCACGTACATTTTATTGGCACTGACATGATCGATATGCTCAACGGCGCGGGCCAGTACCCAATCACCGGGCTTTAGGTTGGGCAGCATACTGTCTCCCTCGACCTGAAAACCACGATAGGTGGCATTGCGAAACTCTGGTATCGGTAAATCAAACGCCGGCAATTGTCGGTAAAAGCTGGTATCGGAGATATTCTGTGGGTAACCCGCAGCGGCCTTGGCATTGACCAATACCATATTGTCTTGTTCTGCACTATCGACGGTCACCACTTTGGGAATAACGCTTATTCGAGAGGTCTCCAAATACTGTTGCTCGCTCTCACCGAACAACCAAAGCGGATTAATCTTGAACTGCCGCAATAATTCGGTCACCACTTTGCCCGATAGTTTCGTGCGGCCACGCTCGATATCGGCAGTGGTATTCGATACGCCCAGCTTCTCGGCAAACTCGGCCTGTGTAAAGCCCAACTCGCGGCGAATATCGACAAAGCGTTTTATTGTGGTTTCGTTTTCCATAGTATGACATGTTCAGTCAAATATAGCATGATTTGGATTATTTCCAAAAAATATTTTGGATTATTTCCATTTATTGGATTATTTCCATATTTTTGATCGGAATATTTCCAAATATCATGAACTACGAACGTATCAAGGAAAAGCTTAATATTCTCGCTGACGCTGCCAAATATGATGTTTCTTGTGCCAGCAGCGGTAGCGATAGGGCCAACAAGAACAATGGCTTGGGCAATGCCGCACGTATGGGCATCTGCCACAGCTTCACCGAAGATGGCCGTTGTATCTCATTATTGAAAATACTTTTGACCAACCACTGCATTTATGATTGCGCCTATTGTGTGGCACGGTGTAGCAATGATGTGAAACGGGCGGCCTTCAAAATTCAGGAAGTGGTCGAGTTGACCATCAATTTTTATCGTCGAAACTATATCGAGGGGCTTTTTCTAAGCTCGGGTATTTTCAAAAGTCCCGATCATACCATGGAACGTTTGGTGACCGTGGCCAAAAAACTACGTGAAGAAGAGCATTTCAATGGGTACATCCATCTAAAACCCATCCCAGGGGCCAGTGACGAGCTGATGTATGTCGCCGGACGGTATGCAGACCGTCTGTCGGTCAACATAGAGGTGCCCACCATTTCTGGACTTAAATTATTGGCCCCCGATAAAAAGCAGGAAGATTTCACCAAGCCCATGCTAAAGGTGAAAAATGAAATCGTTCGCTATAGAAATGAGCGCAAAATTATCAAAAGCACCCCCAAATATGCGCCGGCAGGGCAAAGCACCCAAATGATCATAGGTGCCACGGGCGAAACCGATAAAGACATCATGTATTCGGCCACCTACTATTACAAGGTCTACAACATGAGACGGGTATACTATTCGGGCTATGTGCCGATGATCGAAGATAGCCGCCTGCCGTCTATCCGGTCACAAGTGCCAATGCTTCGTGAAAACCGGTTGTACCAGACCGATTGGCTCTTGCGGTTTTATGGTTTTGCGGTGAATGAACTCTTGAATGATGCACATCCCAATTTAGCGGTGGATGTAGACCCCAAGCTATCATGGGCCTTACGCAACCTATACCACTTTCCCATAGATGTGAACAAGGCCGATAAACGTATGCTGGCCCGTGTACCGGGCTTTGGCATGCAATCGGTAGATAAGATTATACAGGCCCGAAAATTTCGAAAACTGAACTGGCATCACCTCAAAAAAATTGGGGTGGCCCTCAACCGCGCCAAGTATTTCATCGTCTGCAACTCCCGTAATTGGGAACGTCGCGATTTGGAAGCGGAGAAGATAAAAAAACTGATTTTGCAGCACTCTACCAGCAAGTTTCGGGGGCAGTACAGCAATCAGTTGTCACTGTTCAATTGACAAGAAAACATCATTTCGAATGTCGCATTGGGCGTGGTTGAAATGGCAAAAGAAATAAATGGAACGCTAAAAAACGAATGTATGAACCTCTCAAAAACCCTTATCTACGACGGAAGCTTCAACGGCTTTCTGACTGCGGTCTTCATCGCCTTTGATGAAAAAATCAATGTGGCCGATATTCAAAAGAACGATAAAGGCCAAAATGTACTCTTCTCAGAGACCGAGACCATTTTCACAAATGTCGAAAAGGCCAAACGTGTCTGGAACGGCATTCGCAATAAGAACTATAACGCCATCACCAACATTTACTTTGCCTTTTTGAGCGAAGAAGACGGTGTCGAACTACTGCTCTACACTTACATTCAAAAGCTGATGGCCGCCAATAGGGGCCAGTCGGTCGACTATTCAGATGGCGTGACCCTGCGCATCGGTCAATTGTCGCGCTCGGTGGGGCGTGAAAAACACCGTATGGAAGGCTTTGTACGCTTTCAGCTCACAAAAGACAATATCTATTTTGCCAATATCGAACCCGATTTTGATGTGTTGCCCTTGATCAGCAGGCACTTTCGCAATCGATATGCCGACCAGCAGTGGTTGATCTATGATGCAAAGCGTGGGTATGGCATTTACTATGATTTACAAGGCGTTGAAATTATCTCGTTAGATCTGAATGAAATTCACTTCAACCGCACCCGAAAGAGCAAGGTGTTCACCGAAGGTGAATACGATTACCAAGAACTTTGGAACAACTATTTCAAGAGCACCCATATCAAATCGCGCATCAATCGAAAACTACATCGGCAGCATGTGCCCAAAAGGTATTGGAGGTATCTTAGCGAAAAGAAGGAGGCGGTTTAAAAAATGGCATATAAACAGTTAAAGTTATGGTTCGATAGCGACTTGGCAGTGCTATTGGCCGATAAGCTTATAATAAGCGGTGTGCCATTTGACAAAACCGCTTTTGTACATATCGCCACCCAAGGACTGGAAGATATGGAGCTCAAGGCCCGTGTAGCGTATATGGCCGATGCACTTTACCAGCATTTGCCTTTTGACTATCAAGAAGCCGTTTCAAAACTGCTTGCCATCCTCGGGCCTGAAAACGAAAAGGAAACAGGTATGTTCAAAGAGTATTATTGGATAATGCCCATAGCCCAATATGTGGAGAAATATGGTCTGGCCGACTTTGATACTTCCATGAAGGCCATTTACGAAATTACCAAGCGCAATACAGGTGAGTATACCGTGCGTCCCTTTTTAAAAAAATGCCCAGAAAAAACCTTGGCCGTACTGTTGCGATGGTCGAAAGACCCCAACAAACATGTACGGCGATTGGCCAGTGAAGGGGTACGGCCCCGATTGCCGTGGGCAGCCAAACTGGACCAATTCATCAAACACCCCTCCCCCATTTTGCCCATCTTGGAAAACCTGAAGGATGACCCCAGCAAATATGTACAAAAATCGGTGGCGAACTGCATCAATGATATTCTAAAGGACAATCCCGAAACGGGAAAAAAACTGATTCAAAGCTGGGCACCCCATGCCACCAAAGAACGAAAATGGATCATCAAGCATGCGCTACGAAATTTAGTAAAAGCGGAAGATAAATGGGCAATGACGATTGTTATGTAGCATATGCTCAAATGGTACTTGGAATATTTGTCAGAAAAGAAAGAAGCGGTTTAATGACAAGGTGAAAGGTTTATCCACTGGGGATAGAAGGAAGGGATGAGCTCTATGGCGTGCATCAATCTCATTCAACAGCCGGCAAAATGTACTTTTTTATGATTTTGAATTGTTTTACCCTTGAGTTATAGTTGCCTCCTGTTGACACAAAAACCATGTCGTATTCTGGGATAACAACTATTTTCTGTCCTCCCCATCCCAACGCATGGTGTAGATTAATCGACTTGCCGTTTACAGAGAATGAATCTACCCACCAAGAATATGAGTAACCACTTTTACCTAAGTCCTCCCCTGGAATTTCGATTCCAGTATTATTACGAAATTGAGTGCTAGACTTTTTGATCCAATCATCAGAAACAACCTGTTTTTTGCCCCAGCTTCCATCGTTCAAAAAAGTCAGTCCAATCTTTGCCATTGCACGAGGGGTAAGTTCTAAACCTCCCGCAGCTTCATAGATATCATTTTTATATTTGATAGACCAATTGGCGTTTTCAATTCCCAAAGGTTTGAATAAATATTGTTTTGCAAACACCTCAATACTCATTGACGTGGCATTTTTTAAGATTTCTCCAAGTAATACATGTGAGCCTCCAAAATAACTAAACTTGGTTCCTGGTGTTGATAACATTGGGGCTTCCAATATATAGGTAATTGGATTTTTCTCTGAAAACCAAATACCTATCATTGGGTTATCCTTACTGCTGTAAGGTGCCCCCCACTCGTTCCATGCCAGACCGGAAGTCATTGTAAGTAAATGTTCAATTGTTATTTTTTCTTTCTTTTCAGTTTTAAGATGCTGGTGCTTTGGAAGGAAATCAAAAATTGATTGATGCACACTTTTAATAAAACCCTTTTCTATTGCAATACCAATACAGAGGGCTGTTATGCTTTTGGTCACTGATTTGGTATCGTGTAACATGGTACCATCCCAAACTATTGATTCGCCAAGATAATCTGGAGCGTCCCATTGATACTTGTGGCCCTCAAAATATTCTTCGAATACCAACTTATTATTTTTGATAAGTAGCAAAGAATGAATCTCGCCAAAGCTACCTTTTTGTATTTTTCTGGTAACTTCAGAAATTAAGATTGAGTCCAATCCGACTTCCTCTAAGCTACCGACCGTCAAACCATCAGACAATTCCTCTGGAGGTCGATAATGAAATTGACTAGAAGTTTTTGAGATACAACCAATCTGTATCATGGCCAGAAAAAACAGGAATACAATATTCTTGAATCGTAGAAGATGTATAAAACTTAGCATTTTGACCTAGTTTAGACCTTATAAAAATAATACCATCACAGATTTGCAAGAATGATACTTGTCAATATTGTGCTAAACACAAAAATCCCTTTTAAGAGGTGAGTTAAGTATTTAGCAACTTGGGTCCACAAGTTTTCTTAGTGGCTATACAATGGCAAGTGCCATTTCGGCCATTGTCGTAAAAGAAGATTCCCGGGCCTCATGGCTCAACTGCTCACGAGTGACCAACGAATCAGAAATGGTCAAAATGCTCAAGGCTTCAATACCGTGCTTGGCCGCTAGGGTATAAATACCCGCTGACTCCATCTCTACACAAAGTACACCATAGTTCGCCCATTGCTTATAATACTCGCTATCATCATCATAAAAAACATCAGAAGAGAGTATATTGCCCGCTTTTATCGCAATACTTTGCTTTTTTGCATGGTCAACGGCCTTCATAAGCAATTCAAAACTTGCCGTGGGGGCATAATGGGCATTTTGAAAACGGGAGGCATTGATGGCAGAATCGGTAGAGGCCGAGAGGGCCAAAACCAAATCGCCCAGTCGTACATCTTTTTGGTACGACCCCGCAGAACCGACCCGAATGATTTGTTGCACTCCGTACTCGGCCACCAACTCATGGCAATAGATCATGGTAGAGGGTATGCCCATGCCCCCACCCTGTACAGATATTCTTTTGCCTTTGTAATTGCCGGTATAGCCCAACATGCCGCGCACTTGATTATAACAGGTCACCTCTTCCAGAAAAGTTTCGGCAATCCATTTGGCACGCAGCGGGTCGCCTGGCAGTAAGACCGATGGCGCGATATCGCCTTTTTTTGCATTGATGTGTATGGCCATGCTCTTGTATCTATGTTTTGACCAAAACTGGTCCTGACGAGGTGCCGATCCTTGAAACACCCAGTTTGATAAATTTTAATGCGGTCTCGCGGTCTCGAATACCCCCTGAGGCCTTTATCAAAGCCCTTTCACCCACAACTTCTTTCATCAATCGAACATCTTCAAGGGTTGCCCCCCCGGTACCAAAGCCCGTTGATGTTTTCACAAAGTCGGCTTTGGCGGCCACGGCCAGGGCACAGGCCCGCCTCTTTTCGTCATCTGTAAGATAGCAAGTCTCTAGAATGACTTTGAGAACCTTGCTGTCAATGGCCTTTTTGATTTGGCTGATCTCATTTTCTACACGGTCGTCAAAACCTGATTTCAACCATCCTATGTTCAACACCATGTCTACTTCATCGGCTCCTTTTGCAATGGCATCCTTGGCCTCAAAGACTTTGGCTTCCGTTGACATTGCACCCAACGGAAAACCGATTACCGTAGCCATTTTTACAGAATGACCCCTTAGTTCTTCTGCCACCAACGCCAAATGGCAACCGTTGACGCAGACCGCCTTGAATCGATGTTCTTTGGCTTCGCTGCACAACTTTTTAATGTCTGAAACAGTGGCGTCGGGTTTTAACAACGTATGGTCGATGTAATCGGCTAGGTCAAGCAATGGTTGAAATCTTAGTATTGGCTAAAGGTAATGAAATAAGTAGTTTTATCTACTTGCTACGCTCACCCACAAACTGATCGCTCTTGTTTTTGAAAAGCACGTTAAAACTGGTCAGTGAACCATAGATACGGGTGATGTACTGCTGAAGATCCACCTTTTCTTGATCATCGAGATTTTTGCTACTGTTGATTTTTTGTTCCATCACCCTAAGGCGGTCACGTACCATGACAATTTTGTGAAAAAAGGTATCGATGGTCATTTCTTTATTGGCCAAGTCATCGCTGGGTTCCAATATGAGTTTCCCTCCCTTCCATTTGTCGGCAAGGGCCACCTTTTCATGGGTATCCCCCCATTTCTGCAGAATAGTGACCAATGAACGTTCGACATCAAAAAAACTGACCGTATCGACTTCGTCTTCCGCCGCTTCAATGACCTCAAATTCTGCATCAAGATCAATGGTCTCAAGGCCCCCCTCGATAAAAGTGACCCAATAATGTCTTGATGATACGTTGGTAATCACCCCTTTACCGTGTTCAGGGTGGTCAATACGTGAGCCTATGCCTAGTAGTTTCATATGCCATTTTTGGTTTTCAATACTTCAATAAATTCAGTGTGACATTTTCAATTGCCAAAAATAACCTACTCCAGCTCAAAAGCCAACAAGGTCTTGTAAAAATCACCATAAATTGCCTTGGCCTTAATGGAGTCATAAAAAGTTATGGGGCGATTGCCACTGTCTTTTGATGTGGTAATCGTTTTTGTGGAGGCCACTTCAGGATGGATGTAGGCTGTAACCAACGCCAAATCCCACAACACACGGTTACGCCGCGCACCATCTAGATGGTTTTTCCATCTTTTCATGAGATATGCCCCCAAAAAGTGTTTTCCAATGTTCGATTCGAGCTCATCAAAACCAATTTCCATGGCCACAGCAACATTGGTGGGCATTATATGCATTTCGACTTCTGAATCCAATAGGTAATCCAAGGCATAAGGATCCATCAGGGAATTAAAATCATTTCGTTTCAATACCCCTGAGTCAAAATCGATTGTCGTGCCCAACCAATAGATCTGCAACTTTTTAGCAATCTCAGGTTTGATATAAACAGCAGAGGCCGCATTGGTCAAAGCTCCCAATACCAAAATGGTCAACGTCTCATTCTCATCTGCTTGTCTGATCATTTCATAGGCGGCCGCTGAATGTTGCGCCCGGTCACCCCAATCATACATTCGTGCAGGGGCTCCTCGAAGTGTTTTGACCTCCAGCCCTATTTCACCAAGCAATTGTTGGTTGAGCCGATGGCTGTTTTCCATAGATTTGGGTTCGCTCCAATGACTTGTCTGCCAGTGGGCGGCACTGAGCGCCGTGACTTCGATCGATGGTTCTAAGAAAATTCTGGCCAATGCATAAAGATCATCTACCTCGTTGCCCGTATCGGCATCGATGATAATTTTTTTTGATTGTTGGGCCTGAAGACCTGTCAACAGTAGTAAAAAGAAGGGTATGATTCGTAAGAAAACAGAAGAAACTTTTATCATTTCGCACAATTTCTTGTAAGATACTAGAGTAGGCCATATTTACAAAAACGAAACCTGATCTGACTTCCTTTTTAATTGGCAAATTGGTAACTTAGCAGCTTGTGCTATGATCAACTACGAAGAAAATATTGAAGTACGCGGCGCACGTGTCCACAACCTGAAAAATATCGATGTTACCATTCCCCGGGAAAAACTGGTAGTCATCACCGGGCTATCGGGAAGCGGTAAGTCGTCATTGGCATTCGACACTATCTATGCCGAGGGCCAACGCCGTTATATCGAGACCTTTTCAGCCTATGCCCGCCAATTTTTGGGAGGACTCGAACGGCCCGATGTCGATAAAATCGATGGGCTTTCACCGGTAATTGCCATCGAGCAGAAAACGACTTCAAAATCACCCCGCTCGACTGTGGGCACGATTACAGAGGTCTATGATTTTTTACGGTTGCTGTACGCCCGTGCTGCAGATGCCTATAGCTACAACACGGGTGAAAAAATGGTAAGCTACAGCGATGAACAGATCAAAAATTTGATTATCGATGCCTATCATAATAAAAAAATAAATGTGCTGGCTCCCGCGATCAAGTCTAGAAAAGGGCATTATCGAGAACTGTTTGAACAAATAGCCAAGCAAGGTTTTGTCAAGGTCAGGGTCGATGGCGAGATTACTGACATTGTCAAAGGCATGAAGGTAGACCGTTACAAGACCCATGATATCGAAATTGTCATCGACCGCCTAAAGATCACCGATGGCGAAGAATTGGACAAGCGCTTGAGCGAAACCATCAACACGGCCATGTACAGTGGCAACAACGTGCTCATGATATTGGAAGAGGGCGAAACCGTACCGCGGTATTTCAGTAGGGATCTGATGTGCCCCTCAACGGGCATCTCCTATCCTACCCCTGAGCCGAACACCTTTTCATTCAATTCACCCAAGGGCATGTGCCCAAGCTGCAATGGGCTGGGGCATGTATACGAAGTGAATGAACAAAAGATTTTTCCGAACAGGAAGCTTTCCATAAAAAACGGTGGTATCGCCCCCTTGGGAGAATACAAAAAGTCATGGGCCTTTAAGCAATTGGAGACCATTGCCCAACGCTACGGGTTTGAATTAACCACGCCCATTGAAAAGATTCCCTCTGAGGCCATCGATGTCATTTTGAAGGGGGGAAAGGAGCGTTTTACGGTTGACTCAAAAACTTTGGGCGTCAAGCGCAGTTACACGATCGACTACGAGGGTATCTCAAATTTCATCAAGACCCAGTTCGAGGAATCAAATTCAACCTCTATTCGTCGGTGGGCAAAAGAATATATGGACAAAATCGAGTGCCCTTCCTGTGGCGGTTCACGCTTACGGAAAGAGTCACTATATTTTAAGGTTGCCGGCAAGAACATTGCCGAGTTGGCCCATATGGACATTGCCGAACTGGCGGCGTTTTTCAATGATTTGGAGGAAAGGCTCGAGGGCAACCAACAAAAGATAGCGGAAGAAATCTTAAAGGAGATAAAGGCACGCATTGGTTTTTTGTTGGATGTAGGGCTCGATTATCTTTCGTTGAACCGTAGCTCAAAATCGTTATCTGGTGGAGAGGCACAACGTATTCGGCTTGCCACACAGATCGGTTCACAACTGGTAGGTGTGCTCTACATTTTAGATGAGCCCAGCATTGGCCTGCACCAACGTGACAATGCAAGGCTAATCCATTCATTGGAATCACTTCGTGATATCGGTAATTCTGTCATTGTTGTCGAACATGACCGGGATATGATCGAGCATGCCGACCATGTTATCGATATAGGCCCAAGGGCAGGTCGGCATGGCGGTGAAATCATCTCAGAGGGTCCGCCTTCAGAAATGGAAAGGTATCATACGCTCACTGCCGATTATATTACGGGCGATAAGGAGATTCCCATCCCCGAAAAGCGAAGAAAGGGCAACGGAAAAAAAATTGTGCTCTCTGGCTGTACGGGCAACAATCTTAAAGATGTGACCGTAGCGTTTCCCTTGGGGAAGATGATAGGGGTTACCGGTGTTTCGGGAAGTGGCAAATCTACCTTGATCAACGAGACCCTCTACCCTATTATGAACGCCCATTATTTCAATGGGGTAAAAAAACCGATGCCCTACAAAAGAATAAGCGGATTACAGCATATCGACAAGGTCATCGATATCAACCAATCTCCCATTGGGCGCACACCGCGATCCAATCCCGCCACCTACACGGGTGTTTTCAGCGAGATCCGTTCCCTGTTCTCGAAAACCACAGAGGCGACCATACGCGGTTACAAACCGG
This sequence comes from Allomuricauda sp., assembly GCA_028289745.1. Lineage (GTDB taxonomy): Bacteria > Bacteroidota > Bacteroidia > Flavobacteriales > Flavobacteriaceae > Flagellimonas_A. The sequence continues at coordinate 16,420 of JANQOD010000384.1, forward strand.
GAAGGTTCAGCTTCAATGTACAAGGTGGCCGATGTGAGACCTGTCAAGGTGGTGGACTCAAAGTAATCGAGATGAATTTTCTTCCCGATGTCTATGTAGAGTGCGAGACCTGCAATGGTAAACGGTTCAACCGTGAAACGCTTGAAATTCGTTACAAAGGAAAATCCATTGCCGATGTGCTAGACATGACCATCGACGATGCTGTCGATTTTTTTGAGAACATTCCCAAAATCCACAGAAAACTGAAAACCATTCAGGATGTGGGCCTGGGTTATATTCATTTGGGGCAACAGTCCACTACCCTTTCTGGCGGTGAGGCACAACGGGTAAAGTTGGCGACCGAGCTCTCAAAAAGAGACACCGGCAATACGTTCTACATACTCGATGAACCGACCACTGGCCTCCATTTTGAAGATATCAGAGTGTTGATGGAGGTGCTGAATCGACTTGTAGACAAGGGCAACACCGTTTTGGTCATTGAGCATAATATGGATGTCATTAAAATGATGGACCACATTATCGATATCGGTTATGAAGGTGGTCGTGGAGGTGGAATGATTGTTGCACATGGTACCCCTGAGCAGGTCGCCAAAGACAATTAAAGTTATACGGCCAAGTTCCTGAAGAAAGAGCTTGAGACCCCGAACAAGGCTGTCGCAAAGGCAGTCTAACGTAAGCACAATACTATGAGAAAAGAACAACACCATAAGGGTTGGAACG
>JANQOD010000404.1 GCA_028289745.1 Allomuricauda sp.
CATTTCCTATGATCAGAAGCAAGATTACCTAGGGGCCCAAGTGACCGGTGGCGCTATTTTTGAAGCAAAGCTCGACCGTTCACATCCCGTAGGCTATGGTTATGCCAGCAACAGAATTTCACTCTTCAGAAACACCAATATTTATTTGAAACCGGCAAAGAACAGTTATGACAATCCCATTCAATACACCAATAATCCATTGCAAAGTGGTTATATATCGGAAGAGAATGCAGAATTGATCAAAAATAGCGTGCCCTTCAAAATAAAAAGGTTGGGGAAGGGTAGAGTGATATTGTTTACCGACAATACCAATTTTAGGGCCTTTTGGTACGGCACCAATAAATTATTGATGAACGCTATTTTCTTCGGACAGATGATGTGACCCCCAACACTTTGGTCAAAAAAAGATTAAAAGCGGCATGCACCATAACCAAAAGGCATGCCGTTTTCCATTCGTAAAGGTTTTTTAGAATCAAGAAAGAAAGCAGATAAAATATAGGATACGCCAACATGGCAAAGCCAAATCGAAAAGTGGAGATGAACTCTGGCTCTGGTACTGCGGGCTTGATTAAGACCCGCCACAAAAAAACCAAGGGCAAATTGGCCATGTAGAACAAAAATCTACCTAAAGTCTGCAAGAAATTGTTTTTCTCTCCGCTGTCTGGTGGCAGAGCAGAGAGCACCTTCAATTTGGCATTTACCTTTTCTGGGTGTGTAAAATCAATGTCAAGTGCTTTCAGCTTTTCAATCGAACCTTCATAATCTCTATTATCTTCAATGTGTGACGTCAGCTGTATCAATCGATCAAAAATTTCTTGCTTCAGTATGTTCTTATAATCTTTTGAGGCCATAAATTCTTGTACCCTGATCGGTCGACCATAATAAACTGCCGCGCTATCTCCCCACCTAATGGGATATTGGTAATTCTGCCCAATGGGCACCAAATGAACATCTAGATCGTTTTGCCTTTCTAGGGCCTTATCTATGATTCGGGTGAACCCCTTGCTCAAAGGCCGTACTTGCCTTTTTAGGCTATGGTTGGCCTCTGGAAATAGCAATAACGCTTCACCAGAAACCAATAAGATTCCGCAGGTATCGAAAATGTCTTCATTCTTTGATAATGAGCTTCTGCCATCCCGCATTCGATAGATGGGCAGCATCTGTAAAAATCGAAACAAGGGACGAAACAAATAGTTCTTGAACACATCGGCACGGGTCAAGAAACATGGTCTCCTGCTACAATGCGTAGCGATAAGCAAAACATCCATCAAAGCATTTTGGTGGTTCGAAACAAAGAGTACGGGCTTGTCTTTCGGTATATTCCCTAGGCCCTCTACCCTGATTTTTTTATAGTAAAAGAACAGGCCCACTGAGACCCAATACTTAAAAAAATAATAGCCGAGCTGCTTCACACCGTTTTCTCTTTCTTCAAAGGGCGATAACCCCAATAACTGCCCAATAAAAGTCCAGAGACCAAATGCCAAATGCCCCAAAAAGCGGTCAAAAGGGCCATTCCGCCCAAACCGTCAAAAAAAGTAAAAATCAGAAGTAGGCCAAGACCCGAGTTCTGAATGCCCGTTTCAATAGTGATACTTCGAACATTTTCCTTTGAAAACCCCAAGGCCTTTGCCAATGTGAAACCCGTAAGAAAAGCCACTAAATTGTGCATGGCCACCAACCAAAATACATAGAGCACATACTCAAAAAAAATATCGAGATTGTTATAGAGCGCCAAAAAAATAAGCAGCACAAAAAAAGCCAACGAGCCCAATTTGAACCCTTTTGCCAAACGTCTCGCAATTGTTGGCCAAAGATGGTTCACCAGCATACCCAATGCCAAGGGCACCCCCAACAATAAGGCTACCAATTTGACCATTTCAAAGGGCGATACCGCCACTTTATGCATAATATGTGCGGTGGGTTCGTACAACGAGCCCCAGAATTGCAGGTTAAAAGGGGTCATGACAATGGCCAATAAAGTCGCAATGGCCGTTAACGTAACCGAAAGTGCCGCATTTCCCCTGGCCAAGTGGGTAATAAAATTAGAAATGTTGCCCCCGGGGCACGCAGCCACCATGAACATGCCCAAAGCCATACTGGGTATGGGCCGGGCTACCAAGACCAGCACAAAAGTCACTGCCGGCAGCAAAAGAAATTGACTGAAGACCCCTGCCAATACCAATTTCGGATGCCGAAGCAACTGCTTGAAATCATTGAGTGAAATATCCAAAGCAACTCCGAACATAACAAAAGCTAGGGCAACGTTGAGCACCCAGAGCGATTTGCTATCAAAATTGATATGAACGCTATCGATCAGCTCTTCCAATTAGGAAATTTTGAGTCCGTTTGGGACATTGAAACCAGGGTGCAAAAGCACCACATCATCACCCTCAACGGCTCCCAATATAAGGCATTCGCTCATAAAATCGGCAATTTGCTTTTTAGGAAAGTTCACAACTGCCACAACCTGTCTGCCCATTAAATCTTCTTTTTGGTATCGTTGGGTGATTTGGGCAGATGATTTTCTAACACCCATCTCAGACCCAAAATCGATTTTTATTTGATAGGCAGGTTTACGGGCCCTTTCAAAATCATTTACCTCGATAATGGTGCCCACCCGCATATCGACCTTGGCAAAATCAGGCCATTGAATTGTCTCGACCATAGTACGTAACTTTGCAGAAAAGTAATTAAATATCAGCAATTGAAATGGCACGCACACCCAGTAATATGCTTCCCTTGGGCACTCTGGCCCCAGAATTCGGTTTGGTTGATACCACAACCGGCAAAACCTTGGGCCTTCAAGCACTGAAAGGAGATAGAGGTACGCTTGTGATGTTCATCTGCAATCACTGCCCTTTTGTGAAGCATGTGAACAATGCGCTTGCCAAATTGGCAAGGGAATACCAAAACAAGGGTATTGGTTTTATCGCTATTTCAAGCAACGATGTCGTGAACTACCCAGACGATGCACCCCATTTGATGAAAGAAGTGGCTGAACAAGAAGGTTATACCTTTCCGTATCTGTACGATGAAACACAAGAAGTCGCCAAAGCCTACGATGCGGCCTGCACCCCAGATTTCTTTTTGTTCGATGAAAATTTGAAATTGGTCTATCGCGGGCAGTTGGATGATTCCCGTCCCGGAAACGGACTTCCTGTAACCGGAAAAGACCTTCGGAATGCCATGGATGCACTACTTGATGGCAAGCCCATTGACAAAGACCAAAAGCCCAGTATCGGATGCAACATCAAATGGACCGATAACCGACATTGATTTTTATGGCCTTTTCGGGTTAAGGAAATGCATCTGCCGTAGTCAAAACGGGAAATCCATATTGCTAGATCATGGTTCTCGAAAAAATGCCAAAATGATCAAAACATGAAATTAAATCCAAAAGAAGCGCTTAAAAAACTGGCCCGACATCATTCTCCTTTTTTAGATTTGTTCTCGCACGGTTCACTTCAAGTCGAAATCTACAAACCTGAAAAAGTCGATTTGCAACAGCCCCATACCCGCGATGAAATCTATGTCGTGATTGCCGGCACCGGTGAATTTCTCAATGGCGATAAGCGAATGACCTTCGGTGCGGGTGATTTTTTGTTCGTGCCCGCGGGGGTCGAACACCGCTTTGAGAATTTTACCGAAGATTTTTCGACATGGGTGTTCTTCTATGGCCCTGAAGGAGGTGAAAAGCCATAAAAATGGATATCACCTTTGAACCCGTCACCAAAAAGACCATTGAAACCTATATCGCCGTGGGCAAATGTTCTTATATCGAGCACTACCTGCACCTGTGGAAAAATGGGGACCCTACCCCATTCTTTGAAGAAAACCTTACCCATGAGGTAATCGAAAATTCGCTCAAAGACCCAAATCAAAAGCTTTTCACCATCAATGCAAAAACAACTCCTGTGGGTATTTTGCATCTTTCACTTGATACAGAAGAGGGCCATTTTCTTTCGCCAAAAAATGTGTTACTAAATAAAATATACCTTTTAAAGGCCCAATCGGGCAAGGGCATCGGCAAAGAGTCTCTTGATTTCGTACAAGAATTTGCCGAAGATGCCATGAAAAAGGTCATCTGGCTGTATACCATGAAAAAAGGCAAGGCTTTGAACTTTTACTTAACCCATGGTTTCACCATTGTCAAAGAAACTGAACTATGGCTTCCGAATGCCAAAGAGGCTGAAAGACCCATGTGGATATTGTCGCGAGAAGTATAGCTTACCAACCTTCCCTATCGAGCAGATTTTTGATATGTGCCAAATGGTGGTTGCCATGCCATGCATAGCGACCGATGTTTTCTTCAAGCGTGGTTTGCCCGTTGCCCTCGGGATGGGTAAATTTTCGTTGCATTTCCTCTTTAGAAAGTCCTTTTAGCAGATAGACCAATTTGGCATGCACTGCTTTCAAGTGATCCAAAGACAATTGAATTGGGGCCGTCTTCGCGTCGAAAAGCTTCGACCACTCCTTTTCAAAATAGGGTTTAATGGTCGGATTCTCTTCTGTCAACGCCCATTTGAAGCGAATATAACTATGGTGATGGCTATCGGCTATATGATGAACGAGTTGTCTGACCGTCCATCCCCCGGGGCGGTAGGGCGTCTCCAACTGCGGGTCAGAAAGCAAGGAGACCATATCGGCCAAACGATTGGGCAAATGTTCCAACACCTGTATCCATTCCTCAATATGTTGATCGGTGATCGGATTGGGAATTTCATACTTCCCGATAGGGTAGCGGAGCTGTTCTAAAGCAATTTCTTCCATCCCATAAAAGTACTAAAGATCGCTTGGGGCAATGACAGAAATCATCGCTCAAATAGAAACTTTAATACATTTTTAACCTCCCATAAAATCACAGGCATTCATAATCCACTAATTTTACAGGACAATCTAAAAAAGAACACTATGGCAACAATACGATTGGGCGATATCGCCCCTGACTTTACAGCGGAAAC
>JANQOD010000406.1 GCA_028289745.1 Allomuricauda sp.
AAACCGCCCATCTGGTTCTGGGTGGTCAGTTCAGTCGCACTCGTATGGAACCTTATGGGTGTCTTTAATTATTTAAACCAAGCCTATAATCAAGAAGCCATTTTAGAGAGTTTGACCCAGGCACAACGTGAGGTTTTTGAGGGCATTCCGGCATGGGCAACAGCTGCTTTTGCCATAGCTGTTTTTGGTGGGACCATTGCCTCTATCGCTCTTTTGCTGAGAAAAAAATGGGCAAAACCCTTGTTCGTTGTCTCTTTGGTCGCGGCAGTGGCCGATTTCATTCATTGGCTCTTTGTTTCAGATGCAGTCGAAGCTTTTGGTTCTTCTACCTATCTGCTGCCAATTCTTGTGGTGGTCATAGGGCTCTTCTTGATTTTCTTCTCAAAAAAGGGCATTCAAAAAGGTTGGTTGAACTAGGCAAAGTTCACTATAAACAAAAAGGCCCGACAATTGTCGGGCCTTTTTTCTTTCACGCCTCTCCAGTAGGCCCAAAATTTAATGGAATAGGAGGCTGTTCATAATCTTTTATGGTGCCATGGGCCTGTTCAAAACGCACCACATTTTCGTTCAAGGCCTTTAAGAACTTTTTGGCATGCTGTGGGGTCAAAACTATTCGACTTTTGACCTTTGCCTTGGGTGTGCCCGGCATCATACTAATGAAGTCAATGACAAACTCAGAAACAGAGTGGTTGATGATGGCTAAATTTGAGTAGGTGCCTTCTGCCGTCTTCTCATCCAATTCAATATTGATCTGCTTTTGTTTTTTTTCTTTCTCGGCCATACCGTTGCTATTAAAAAAACCCCAACCTAAATGGTCGGGGTCAGTGCATTAAAATTTGAATTCTTCTTTTCGGGCCATGATTTCGTCATACTCTTCCTTAGAGCCCACAATAATACTATCATAGTCTCTCATACCCGTACCGGCAGGAATCTTGTGTCCGACGATTACATTTTCTTTGAGCCCTTCCAGCGTATCGACCTTACCACTTACTGCGGCTTCGTTCAACACTTTGGTGGTTTCTTGGAAAGATGCGGCCGAAATAAATGACTTGGTCTGCAATGAGGCCCTGGTGATACCCTGAAGTACAGGTGTAGCCGTAGCTGCAATGGCATCCCTGGCGGTGACAACCGACTTGTCTGAACGTTTCAAAAGCGAGTTCTCATCACGTAGTTCACGTGCAGAAATGATTTGACCCGCTTTCAAATTTTCAGACTCACCTGGGTCTTCTACCACTTTCTTGCCGAAGATCTCATCATTCTCATGAATGAAATCATCTTTGTGCACCAATTGGTTCTCCAAGAAAATAGTATCACCCGGATCTTGAATCTGAACCTTGCGCATCATCTGTCTCACTACTACTTCAAAGTGTTTGTCGTTGATTTTCACACCCTGCAAGCGGTATACTTCTTGAACTTCGTTGACAAGATACTGCTGAACAGCTGAAGGCCCTTTGATCGCCAAGATGTCATCAGGGGTAATCGAACCATCTGACAATGGCATACCTGCCCTTACATAATCGTTCTCTTGAACCAATATTTGGTTTGAGAGCTTGACCAGGTATTTCTTGATTTCGCCAGTTTTGGACTCAATGATTATCTCACGGTTACCCCTTTTGATCTTTCCAAAGGAAACCACACCGTCAATCTCTGAAACCACTGCCGGATTTGAAGGATTACGTGCTTCGAACAATTCGGTCACCCTTGGTAGACCACCTGTGATATCGCCCGCTTTGGCCGATTTACGTGGAATCTTGACCAAAATCTTGCCTTCTTTGATCTTATTGCCATCATCGACCATTAGGTGCGACCCTACAGGAAGGTTGTATGAACGCAACACCTCACCCTTGCCATCCTTAATCAATAAGGTTGGTATGAGCTTTTTGTTTCTTGATTCAGAAATTACTTTTTCTTGGAAACCGGTCTGCTCATCAATTTCTACTTGATAGGTCACGCCCTGTTCAATATTCTCATAGGCGATTTGCCCAGTAAACTCTGAAACAATCACCCCATTGTAGGGATCCCATTGACAGATTACATCTCCTTTTTTCACTTTTGCTCCGTTCTTGATGAACAATTGTGAGCCATAAGGAATGTTGTTCGTGCTCAGGGTAATGCCCGTTTTCTCATCGACAATTTTGATTTCACCGGTTCTGGAAATCACAATATTTGCTTTTTGGCCTTCAGAATTTTCACCGACTACGGTTCTGAGGTCTTCTATCTCGGCTACGCCATCATATTTGGCTTCGAGTTTGTTGTCTTCAGAAATATTACCTGCGATACCCCCTACGTGGAAAGTACGCAACGTTAATTGGGTACCGGGCTCACCAATTGATTGGGCTGCCACAACACCGACGGCTTCACCGCGCTGTACCATTTTATTGGTCGCAAGGTTTCTTCCGTAACATTTCGCACAAATACCTTTGGCCGCTTCACAGGTCAAAGCTGAACGCACTTCGATTTTCTCAATTGGCGACGCCTCTATCTTGGCGACATCTTCCTCTTTTATTTCTTGACCGGATGTAAGCAATAATTCTTCGGTCATCGGATCGTACACATCGTGCAACGATACCCTACCAAGAATTCTTTCACCCAAGGTCTCAACGATTTCTTCGTTCTTTTTCAAGGCTTCCACCTCTATGCCACGAAGGGTTTCACAGTCTTCTATTGTGACAATCACATCTTGTGAAACATCTACCAATCGACGGGTCAAATAACCGGCATCAGCTGTTTTCAATGCGGTATCGGCCAGACCTTTACGCGCACCGTGGGTCGAAATGAAATACTCGAGAATTGACAGTCCCTCCTTGAAATTGGAAAGAATCGGGTTTTCGATGATTTCACCACCGCCAGCAGTCGATTTTTTGGGTTTGGCCATCAAACCACGCATGCCGGTCAACTGGCGAATCTGTTCTTTTGAACCCCTTGCACCAGAATCCAACATCATATACACCGAGTTGAAGCCTTGCTGATCTTCGCGAATGCGCTTCATGGCCAATTCGGTCAACATGGCATTGGTAGATGTCCAAACATCGATTACCTGGTTGTAACGCTCATTGTTGGTGATCAGACCCATGTTGTAATTGGCCATAATACCATCGACCTGCCCATTTGCATCAGCGATCATCTCATGCTTTTCTGCAGGAATGATAATATCGCCCAAGCTGAATGAAAGACCACCCTTGAAGGCAAAATCATAACCCATGGTCTTGATCTTGTCCAAGAAATTTGCTGTGGTCGGTACATCTGTGACGCTCAAAATCTTACCGATGATATTTCGAAGCGATTTTTTGTTCAGCACATCGTTGATGAACCCTGCATTTTCAGGTACCACCCGGTTGAACAATACCCTACCTACGGTAGTCTCGATGATTTGATATACCAACTCACCTTCTTCATTGAAATCTTTGGCCCTTACCTTGATGCCTGCATTCAAATCAACCCTACCCTCGTTAAAGGCGATGACCACCTCTTCATCTGAGTAAAAGGTCAACCCCTCGCCCTTTACAGGATATTCTTTAGATGACTTTCGCTCTTTGGTCATGTAGTAAAGACCCAACACCATATCTTGCGAGGGTACCGTAATCGGTGAACCGTTCGCAGGGTTCAGAATGTTCTGTGAGGCCAACATCAACAATTGCGCCTCAAGAATGGCCTCAGGGCCCAGCGGTAAGTGCACGGCCATTTGGTCACCATCGAAGTCAGCATTGAACGCTGTACACGCCAAAGGGTGCAAACGAATTGCCTTACCCTCTATCAATTTGGGCTGAAACGCCTGAATACCCAAACGGTGCAGCGTGGGTGCCCTATTGAGCAATACTGGGTGCCCCTTCAATACGTTTTCAAGAATATCCCAGACAACGGGCTCTTTTTTGTCAATGATCTTTTTGGCAGATTTCACGGTCTTTACAATACCCCTTTCAATCAATTTTCTGATAATGAACGGTTTGTAAAGCTCTGCCGCCATATCTTTTGGCAGACCACACTCGTACAGCTTCATCTCAGGACCCACGACAATTACCGAACGTGCAGAGTAGTCAACACGCTTACCCAAAAGGTTCTGTCGAAAACGCCCTTGCTTGCCCTTCAATGAATCGGAAAGTGATTTCAAGGGCCTGTTGGATTCTGTCTTCACCGCAGATGCCTTTCTCGTGTTATCGAAAAGGGAGTCTACCGATTCTTGAAGCATCCTTTTTTCATTTCTCAAGATTACTTCTGGCGCCTTGATTTCCATCAGACGCTTTAAACGGTTGTTTCTGATAATGACCCTGCGATACAGATCATTTAGATCAGATGTAGCAAAACGGCCTCCATCCAATGGCACCAATGGACGCAATTCTGGCGGAATTACAGGAATTACCTTCATGATCATCCACTCTGGGCGGTTTTCACGGTTATCCTGCGCTTCACGAAGGGCTTCCACCACTTGAAGTCGCTTCAATGCTTCTGTTTTTCGTTGCTTGGAAGTCTCTGTATTGGCCTTGTGCCTCAATTCATACGAAAGTTCTTTAAGGTCAATTCTTGCCAAAAGGTCGATCAAACATTCCGCACCCATCTTGGCAATGAATTTGTCAGGGTCAGAATCTTCCAGGTATTGGTTTTCAGCAGGAATGGTATCTAAAATATTTAGATATTCCTCTTCCGTCAAGAAATCCATCTTTTGAATTTCCTCACCCTCCGGGCCTTTGGCAATACCTGGTTGAATGACCACATACCTTTCATAGTAAATGATCATGTCAAGTTTCTTGGACGGCAATCCTAGAAGGTACCCTATTTTATTTGGTAGTGACCTGAAGTACCAGATATGGGCCACGGGTACGACCAAGTTGATATGGCCTACCCTATCTCTACGAACTTTTTTCTCGGTAACCTCAACGCCACAACGGTCACAAACGATACCACGATAGCGAATGCGCTTATATTTACCGCAGGCACACTCATAATCTTTTACAGGGCCGAAGATACGCTCGCAGAACAATCCGTCACGCTCTGGCTTGTGTGTTCGATAATTAATGGTTTCAGGTTTCAAGACCTCACCCCGTGACTCAGCTAGGATCGCCTCTGGCGATGAAAGTCCGATTGAGATTTTGTTGAACCTTTTTGGTGTATTATTATCCTTGATTCTTGCCATAATAGTATGGTGATAGCTTTAAATACGTGATTAACAATTTTTATTCTTCCAATCTGATGTCAAGGCCCAATCCCTTGAGTTCGTGCATCAATACATTGAAAGATTCTGGCAATCCAGGTTCTGGCATGCTCTCTCCCTTGACAATTGATTCATAGGTCTTTGCCCTACCGATCACATCGTCAGATTTCACGGTCAACAACTCACGCAGGGTAGATGATGCACCGTAGGCCTCCAAGGCCCAAACCTCCATTTCACCGAAACGCTGGCCACCAAACTGTGCCTTACCACCCAATGGTTGTTGTGTGATAAGGGAGTATGGACCGATGGATCTGGCATGCATCTTGTCGTCGACCATGTGACCCAATTTCAACATGTAAATGACCCCGACCGTGGCAGGCTGATGGAAACGTTGGCCTGTGCCGCCATCATAAAGATAGGTATGGCCAAATCGTGGCACTGCCGCTTCATCGGTCAACTCGTTGATTTCTTCAAGTGTGGCGCCATCAAAAATCGGTGTTGCGAATTTCTTTTCGAGATTTTGTCCGGCCCAGCCCAAAACGGTCTCATAAATCTGACCAATGTTCATACGCGATGGTACACCCAATGGGTTCAACACGATGTCAACAGGGGTTCCGTCTTCCAAGAACGGCATATCTTCTTGACGAACGATACGGGCGACGATACCTTTGTTTCCGTGACGACCGGCCATCTTGTCACCGACTTTCAACTTGCGTTTTTTGGCGATATAGACCTTGGCCAATTTCATGATCCCTGCTGGTAATTCATCACCAACGGAAATCGTGAACTTGTCCCTTCTCAGGTTTCCTTGAAGGTCGTTCAGCTTAATCTTATAGTTGTGCAGCAGGTCATTGACCAAAGCATTGGTTTTTTTATCGGTTGTCCAACTTCCGCTGACCAAATGGGCGAAATCATCAACTGCGTTGAGCATTTTGATGGTATATTTCTTGCCCTTCGGAAGGACTTCCTCACCTAGATCGTTCTGAACGCCTTGCGAGGTTTTGCCATTGACCAACTCAAAAAGTTTCTTGACCAGAACATCTTTCAATTGCTGGAATTTCACTTCGTAATCCATTTCGAGTCTGGTAATGGCCTCTTTATCTTCAGAACGTTTTCTCTTGTCTTTGATCGAACGGGAGAAGAGCTTCTTATCGATAACGACACCATTCAATGATGGTGGTGCTTTCATCGAAGCATCTTTGACATCACCGGCCTTGTCACCAAAGATGGCACGTAGAAGCTTTTCTTCAGGAGTCGGGTCAGATTCACCTTTTGGGGTAATCTTACCGATCAAAATGTCTCCAGGCTTGACCTCTGCGCCAATACGGATCATACCATATTCATCAAGATCTTTGGTAGCTTCTTCAGAAACATTGGGAATATCATTGGTCAATTCTTCGGCACCTAGTTTGGTATCCCTCACCTCTAAAGCGTATTCATCAATGTGAATGGATGTAAAGATATCTTCCCGGACCACTTTTTCAGAAATCACTATGGCATCCTCGAAGTTATATCCCTTCCAAGGCATAAAGGCAACCTTAAGGTTTCTACCCAAGGCCAGCTCACCGCTCTGGGTAGCGTAACCTTCACAAAGCACTTGGCCTTTTTTCACTTTGTCGCCTTTTTTGACAATAGGCTTCAAATTGATGCAGGTGCCCTGGTTTGTCTTTCTAAATTTGACCAATTCGTACGTCTTGGAATCTTCCTCAAAACTTACCAAGCGTTCTTCCTCGTTACGGGTATATTTTATGATGATCTTATGTGAATCAACGTATTCAACAACCCCATCACCTTCTGCGTTGATCAATACCCTCGAATCGGTGGCCACCTGTCTTTCCAGGCCTGTGCCGACAATCGGGGATTCTGGTCGTAACAATGGAACAGCTTGACGCATCATGTTCGACCCCATTAAAGCACGGTTCGCATCGTCATGCTCCAAGAATGGAATCAAGGATGCGGAAATTGACGCAATCTGATTAGGGGCAACATCGGTATAATTGACCTCTTTTGGGTCAACAACGGGAAAATCGCCTTCCTCACGGGCAATTACCTTATCACGCTCAATCGCACCGTCATTCTTCAACGGAATATTGGCCTGGGCGATCTTCATTCCCTCTTCTTCTTCCGCACTTAAATAAATGAAGTCTTTGGTATCGACCTTTCCTTTTGCCACTTTTCGGTATGGTGTCTCCAAAAAGCCCATGGAATTCACCTTCGCGAATACCGACAGGGAGGAAATCAAACCAATGTTCGGGCCTTCAGGTGTCTCGATCGGGCACAATCTACCATAATGGGTATAGTGAACATCACGAACCTCAAAACCTGCTCTTTCACGGGAAAGACCACCAGGCCCCAATGCCGACATTCTACGTTTGTGGGTAATCTCGGCCAAAGGATTGGTTTGATCCATGAACTGAGACAATTGGTTCGTACCAAAGAATGAGTTGATTACCGAAGACAAGGTCTTCGCATTGATCAAATCAATTGGGGTAAAGACCTCATTGTCACGAACGTTCATTCGCTCACGAATGGTTCTTGCCATACGGGCAAGACCAACACCGAACTGTTGCGATAATTGCTCTCCAACGGTTCTGACGCGACGGTTTGATAAGTGATCGATATCATCTATTTCAGCTTTTGAATTGATCAACTCGATCAAATACTTGATTATGGTAATGATATCTTCTTTGGTCAAGACCTGCTCATCCATTGCGATGTCAAGGCCCAATTTTTTGTTCATTCGATAACGCCCGACTTCACCAAGGTTATAACGCTGGTCAGAGAAGAACAACTTATCTATGATACCCCTTGCAGTTTCCTCATCTGGCGGTTCTGCATTGCGCAGTTGACGATAGATGTGTTCAACCGCCTCCTTTTCAGAGTTGGTCGGGTCTTTTTGAAGTGTATTGTGAATGATGGCGTAATCAGACTGTGCATTGTTCTCTTTATGCAGAAGAATGGTCTTTACGTCTGCATCCAAAATTTCATCGACATGTTCTTTTTCCAAGACCGTGTCACGATCCAAAATAATTTCGTTTCGCTCGATAGAGACTACCTCACCGGTATCTTCATCAACAAAATCTTCGTGCCATGTGTTCAATACCCTGGCCGCCAATTTTCGACCAAGCACCTTTTTCAGGCCGGTTTTAGAAACCTTGATTTCTTCTGAAAGGTCAAAAATTTCAAGGATATCTTTATCCCTTTCATAACCAATGGCCCTAAACAGGGTGGTTACCGGTAATTTTTTCTTTCGGTCAATGTAAGCATACATCACGCCATTGATATCCGTTGCAAACTCGATCCAAGAACCTTTGAACGGAATGACCCTTGCCGAATACAATTTTGTACCATTGGCATGGAAAGACTGGCCAAAGAAAACCCCTGGTGATCGGTGCAATTGTGAAACCACGACCCTTTCGGCCCCATTGACCACAAACGTTCCACTAGGTGTCATGTAGGGAATGGTGCCCAAGTACACATCTTGTACGATGGTCTCGAAATCTTCGTGCTCGGGATCGGTACAATACAATTTCAACCGTGCCTTCAACGGTACGCTATAGGTAAGTCCGCGCTCAATACACTCTTGAATGGTATATCTGGGCGGGTCTATGAAATAATCCAAAAACTCAAGTACAAATTGGTTTCTGGTATCTGTTATAGGGAAATTCTCCATGAAGGTATTGTAGAGCCCTTCATTGCCTCTTTCGTCAGATTTGGTCTCAAGCTGGAAAAAATCTTGAAACGATTTGATCTGAATGTCCAAGAAATCCGGATACTCCGGTATGTTCTTAGCGGATGCGAAATTTATTCTTTCAGTCTGATTTTTGAACATCAATGGACAAATTTTGAACGTGAATATTACTTATGGGCGACATGCGACTTCACATGTCTCTATATAACAGGCTAAGGTCTAGCCCCGCTATACGCGAGAAAAGACCTTAACCAAATCAATATGGTAGCAGTTATTATTTAAGCTCAACTTCTGCTCCTGCTTCTTCCAATGATTTTTTGATACCTTCTGCCTCATCTTTGGCAACTCCTTCCTTGACTGCCTTAGGTGCACTGTCAACAATGTCTTTAGCATCTTTTAGACCAAGACCTGTCAACTCTTTCACCAACTTGACAACAGCCAGTTTAGAACCTCCCGGAGCCTTCAAAATTACATCAAATTCTGATTTCTCCTCAGCAGCCTCGGCCTCACCACCACCAGCAGCGGCACCACCGGCAACAGCAACAGCCGCAGCAGCAGGCTCAATACCGTATTCTTCTTTTAAGATGTCGGCCAACTCATTTACTTCTTTTACCGTAAGGTTAACCAACTGTTCTGCAAAATCTTTTAAATCTGCCATTTTTCTATCGTTTAATCAAATTTTTAAATATTCTAGTTTTAGTGCGTACAAATTATTTTTCAGATAGGGTCTTGAGTATTCCGGCCAGTTTGCCACCACCTGATTTAAGCCCAGAAATAACGTTCTTGGCGGGTGACTGCAACAATCCGATAATATCTCCGATAACCTCTTCTTTGGATTTGATATTGACCAAGGTTTCAAGGTTTTCATCCCCGATGTAAACGGCCTCTTCAATGAAGGCGCCCTTTAATAGGGGTCTATCTGATTTCTTTCTGAAACTCTTGATAAGCTTGGCAGGGGCATTCCCTGTTTCAGCAAGCATCAGCGACGTATTTCCCTTCAATACCTCAGGAAGCTCACCAAATTCCTTATCTGAAGCTTCCATTGCCTTCGACAGCAATGTATTCTTGACCACAGACAGTTTAATGTTGGCCTTGAAGCACGCCCTTCTCAAATTAGAGGTCGTCATCGCATCCAACCCTGAGATATCTGCCAAGTAAATGTTGGCGTTCTCAGCTAACTGCGCAGTCAAATCTTCAATTACGGTTGCTTTTTCTTCTCTTGTCATTGTTACAATTTTAACTACCAGTTATTAAACTGCTTTTGGGTCTAATTGAACACTGGGGCTCATGGTACTCGACATGTAGATACTCTTCATATAAACACCTTTGGCCGCTGCAGGCTTCATCTTCACCAAGGTATCGATCAACTCTTTGGCATTACCTGCGATTTTATCGGCAGAAAAAGATGCCTTGCCGATAGCCGCATGTACGATACCGGTCTTGTCAACCTTGAAATCGATTTTGCCTCCTTTGACATCAGAGACCGCTTTTCCAACATCCATGGTCACTGTGCCCGTCTTTGGATTGGGCATTAAGCCCCGAGGACCGAGAATACGACCCAATGGACCTAGTTTGCCCATTACGCTGGGCATGGTCACGATAACATCGACATCTGTCCAACCGCCTTTGATCTTATCCAAATATTCATCCAAACCCACGTAATCAGCACCTGCTTCTTTTGCTTCTGCTTCTTTATCTGGGGTCACCAATGCCAAAACTTTCACGTCTTTTCCAGTACCATGGGGCAGGGTCACCACTCCACGAACCATCTGATTTGCCTTACGCGGGTCAACGCCCAAACGCACTGCCAAATCAACAGACGCATCAAATTTCACGTTGGTAATTTCTTTTATCAAAGCCGAGGCCTCTTCCAAAGAGTACAACTTATTCTTGTCCAACTTGGCATGTGCCTCTTTTTGCTTTTTGGTCGATCTTGCCATTCTAAATTGCTTTTAAGATTTTAAAAAGGTCTTTTGCCTGAAACCTTAAGGCCCATTGAACGTGCAGTACCCGCGACCATACTCATCGCTGATTCTACGGTAAAAGCGTTCAAATCGACCATTTTGTCTTCGGCAATGGTCTTTACTTGATCCCAAGTGACAGACCCTGACTTCACTCTGTTAGGTTCGCCAGATCCTTTCTTAATCTTAGCTGCTTCCAACAACTGAACGGCCGCCGGTGGTGTCTTTACGACAAATTCAAATGATTTGTCTTTGTATACGGTGATAACCACGGGCAACACTTTGCCTTGCTTGTCCTGCGTACGTGCATTAAACTGCTTGCAGAACTCCATGATGTTAACACCAGCAGCACCTAAGGCGGGTCCGACCGGTGGCGATGGATTCGCAGCACCTCCCCTAACTTGTAGTTTTACAACCTTATCTACTTCTTTTGCCATTGTTCTTAATTAAATTGAATTGTGTCAAAATTTGGAAGCAACACAATTTTTATTATGTAACAGCTCTTAACCTTTATACTTTTTCTACTTGCATATAGCTGAGTTCCAATGGTGTCTTTCTTCCGAAAATCTTGACCATTACCTCAAGCTTGCGCTTTTCTTCGTTGATTTTTTCAACGGTTCCATTAAACCCGTTGAAGGGGCCATCAATGACCTTCACGGTTTCGCCCAAAACAAATGGTATGGCCACATTGTCAGTATTCACGGCCAATTCATCTACTTTGCCCAACATTCTGTTCACCTCTGCCTTGCGCAGTGGCACGGGATCACCGCCCTTGGTCTCACCCAAGAAACCGATTACATTGGTAATCGATTTGATGACGTGCACCATCTCACCGCCAAGATTGGCCTTGATCATGATATAACCGGGAAAATAGGTACGCTCTTTGTTGATTTTCTTTCCGTTCCTGATTTGCACGACCTTTTCAGTGGGAACCAAAACCTCTTCTAGATAATCGCCAAGACCTTGTCGCTCTACCTCGCTTTCGATATAGCCTTTGATTTTGTTCTCTTGGCCGCTGACGGCACGAACGACATACCATTTTTTCTCCAATACCTCAGACATCACCTATCCTATTAATTTTTCAAAGTACAACGCTATCAACTTACTGAAAAGGGTATCGACACCCCAGGTCGCCAACGCAAAAATTATTGAGAAAACCGCAACGATGACCATTAGGTTCGAAGCTTCCTCCCTGTTTAGCCAGGTGACATTGTTTTTCAACTCTTCCCAAGATTCCTTTACGTAAGTGAACATATGAACTTTTCTTATTCTGGCACGGGAGGAGAGACTTCCCTCGACTCCGCTCGGGATAAACTTCTCGTCTCACAGGCTCTTTCCTTTATTCAGCACGGGAGGAGAGACTTCCCTCGACTCCGCTCGGGATAAACTTCTCGTCTCACAGGCTCTTTCCTTATATTCAGCACGGGAGGAGAGACTCGAACTCCCGACACCTGGTTTTGGAGACCAGTGCTCTACCAACTGAGCTACACCCGTTTATAATTACACCGAAAGGTATCCCGAGGTTTCGGGACACCCTTAAGTGCAATTGTATTTACAATATGGTTAATCTAAAATTTCAGTTACCTGACCCGCACCTACGGTTCTTCCTCCTTCACGGATAGCGAAACGTAGACCTACATTCAATGCGATTGGTTGGATCAAGTCAACAGTAATGGTCAAGTTGTCACCAGGCATTACCATCTCAACCCCGTCAGGCAATACAATATTACCCGTTACGTCAGTCGTACGAACGTAGAACTGGGGGCGGTAGTTGTTGTGGAACGGGGTGTGACGACCACCTTCTTCTTTCTTGAGGATATACACCTCAGCTTTGAACTTGGCGTG
>JANQOD010000044.1 GCA_028289745.1 Allomuricauda sp.
GAGACAGAAAACAAATGCTGTCATCAAACAGATAGTCGATCTTGTAGTTTTCATAATGTTTGTTTTTAGAGATTTATCTACGGTTATTACTGTGCCTACGCCTTGGCGATGGCACTATCTTGCAATGCGTACTTTTCTTTGATATAATGGCCTACTTCTTGTTCCATTCTGGTGAATTCTTTCTTTTTGGCGAACCAAACTATGCCTACAACCAGAAGGGCACCGATGACCCCTAAAACGGCGCCGATGGCAATGGCCAAAATCAGCCAGATATTTCCAATATTGGGTCCGCCTGAGATCTTTACCACATCTTTCTTTTGAAACACCCCTACCCAAGAAAGTCCTTTGCTGACCCTCAGCATTTTTTTGCTGAATAGCGGATATTTTACCTTATAGTCTGTAAACGCTCTTTCAAGGTTCCCTTTTAGCTCTTCTAAGTCTATCTGTTCTTTTGCCACTAGTTTCATACTTTGTGATTTGATGGGTTGGTATGGGCAAGATATTCTCGAATATTCCATTTCTTATCCAAGAAATCCCATACGCAAAAAAAATCTATGAATTCAGGTAGGAACAAAAAAGCCCAACTCTTTCGAGTTGGGCCTTAATTTCTTAAAATAGCGTTTACCTCAGTCTGCCAATACAATGACCTTATTGTCTTTCATTTCGACAGTACCACTGGTAATCTCAAGAACAGTTTCACTGTCTGATCCCTTGGTAAATTTGTGCTGAAACTCTTCTTCGATAATGATGTTGCCCTTCACCTTTACTTTTCCTTCTTGTAAAAGGGATACAATTGGGGCGTGGTTCTCAAGCATTTGAAACTCACCATTGACGCCGGGCACTGATACAGAGGTGACCTCACCTGCAAACAATGTAGCTTCTGGGGATACGATTTCTAAATACATCCTTTTTAAGTTATGAGTGACGAGTCATGAGTGATAAGCGATGAGTTCCAACAAACTCTGAACTCTACATTCTTAACCCTAAACTTATTTACGCTTCCGCAAGCATTTTCTCACCAGCTTCAATAGCCTCTTCAATGGTTCCCTTCAGGTTAAAGGCAGATTCTGGGAGATGATCCAACTCACCATCCATAATCATATTGAAGCCTTTGATGGTATCTTTGATATCGACCAACACCCCGGGAATACCCGTAAATTGTTCTGCCACATGGAAAGGTTGTGATAAGAAACGTTGAACCCTACGTGCGCGTCCGACTGCCAACTTATCTTCTTCTGATAATTCTTCCATACCCAATATGGCAATAATGTCTTGTAGTTCTTTATAGCGTTGCAACAACTCTTTCACGCGCTGTGCGCATGCATAATGGTCTTTGCCCAAAATCTCAGGGGTAAGTATTCTGGAGGTAGAATCTAATGGATCTACCGCAGGATAAATACCTAACTCCGCAATTTTACGCGAAAGTACCGTAGTAGCGTCCAAGTGGGCAAAAGTGGTCGCAGGTGCTGGGTCGGTCAAGTCATCTGCAGGCACATAAACCGCCTGTACCGATGTAATCGAACCTCTCTTTGTAGAGGTAATACGCTCTTGCATCGTACCCATCTCTGTGGCCAAAGTCGGTTGATAACCCACTGCTGAGGGCATTCTTCCCAAAAGGGCCGACACCTCAGAACCCGCTTGTGTAAATCGGAAGATATTATCGATAAAGAAAAGTACGTCTTTTCCCTGGCCATCACCGGCGCCATCACGGAAATATTCAGCAATTGTCAGCCCAGACAGAGCCACACGGGCACGTGCCCCCGGGGGTTCGTTCATCTGACCGAACACGAAGGTCGCCTTTGACTCTTTCATGGCCTTTTTGTCTACCTTCGACAAATCCCAACCGCCTTCTTCCATTGAATGCAGAAAATCATCGCCGTATTTGATGATCCCTGACTCAAGCATCTCACGAAGTAGGTCATTGCCTTCACGGGTACGTTCACCTACACCGGCAAAAACCGAAAGACCACCGTGGCCTTTTGCAATGTTGTTGATCAACTCTTGGATCAATACTGTTTTGCCTACCCCGGCTCCACCGAACAAACCAATCTTTCCCCCTTTGGCGTACGGTTCGATAAGGTCGATTACCTTGATCCCCGTATAAAGCACCTCTGTAGAGGTCGATAAGTCTTCAAATTTTGGAGCCTCACGGTGGATTGGAAGACCATTATCACCTGTTTTGGGCAGGTTTTCCATACCGTCAATGGCATCACCGACTACATTAAAAAGTCTCCCATATACATCTTCCCCGATAGGCATTTGAATGGCATTGCCCGTGGCAATCACATCAACGCCCCTGCTCAGACCATCTGTTGAATCCATCGAAATGGTTCTTACGGTATTCTCGCCGATATGCGATTGCACCTCAAGCACCAAAGTAGTACCATCTTCCCTATTGATTTCCAATGAATCATAAATCTTTGGGATTTCGGTTCCGGATTCAAATTCAACATCAATGACCGGTCCGATGATCTGGGCAACTTTTCCTGTAATCTTTGCCATTATTTTTCTTTGTTTTGTATTCTACTATAAGAAAGGGAAAGCTTGTTTTTTCCGGCTGCAAAGATATGCTTTTACATCATTATACTGAAAAATTTTTCGTCATAAAAAGGGCATCCATTTAGATGCCCTTGTTTATATATAAAATCGTTAAAATTTAATGTCAAAAAGTAGTCTTGCCCACAATCAATTTAGATACAGACCCGTAAAATCAACAGGATTGACCTCTGGTAGATTTGAACCATATTTGGCATTGATAATGCCGATCATCTGATTAGCTGCCACTGCATAGCCCCTAGGGGATGGATGCACCCCATCTAATGAAAAAGCGCCGCCAGTAACAAAATCGGCAGTTACCGTAGCTGGGTTATCTCCAGATTGAATGGGCACTCCGGTGGTGGCTACCGTGTTTAGAAAAGTATTGGCATCAAAGAACGCCAAAT
>JANQOD010000058.1 GCA_028289745.1 Allomuricauda sp.
TATGGCCGATGTGCACTTAGAGTGCGATGTCTGCCACGGCAAACGCTTTAAAAAAGACATTCTAGAAGTGCAGTTCGAGGGCAAAAATATCCACGATGTATTGGAAATGACCATCGACGATGCCATTGCCCATTTTGAACGCTACCAACAGCCCAAGATCGTGACGAAGCTGAAACCTTTGCAAGACGTGGGTCTGGGCTATGTGACCTTGGGACAAAGCTCCTCAACCCTATCGGGCGGTGAGGCACAACGCATCAAACTCGCCTCCTTTTTGGTAAAGGGCAATACAAAAGAAAAGGCACTCTTTATTTTCGATGAGCCCACTACAGGGCTACACTTTCATGACATCAACAAATTGCTGGCCTCGTTCAATGCACTGTTGGGCAAAGGCCACTCCATCATCGTTATCGAGCACAACATCGAATTGATCAAATGTGCCGATTATATCATTGACCTTGGCCCTGGGGGCGGTGAAAACGGCGGGCAATTGGTGGTAGAGGGTACCCCTGAAGAGATAGTACAGCACAAGGGGTCGCATACGGCGAGGTATTTGAAGGAGAAAATAGATTAATTAGAAAAACTAGAACGAATATTATTCGCTTCGGTAACCCGCCGACTGAGAAATTCGATGACTATTCGATTCTTTTTATCATTCCGATGGAGTCCCTATAACTTCCGATAGCTATCGGGACGGGACGGGACGACGAGGAATCTCACTGAATTTTCCCCACTCCCTTTGGTAGGTTCGAAACGATTGAAGAGGCCTGAGTCCAATCAAATTTTTTAAACACCTAGCAATCAATAACTTAATTACTTAAAACCAATTTTGGCACGCTGATTGCTATATACTAAGCGGGATGTAAATAGTTGCATTCGGAACTTTAAAACTTAGCATTATGAAAAAGTTTGTACCCTTTTTAGCAGTGTTGTTCTTGACGGCTTTTGGCGCCAAGGCAGCGAACGTTAGTGAAGAGCGGTTGGTTCCCAACTATGTACGCGGATATGGCAATTCTTTCATCTTTATCGAAGACGGAATTACCTTCTCGGTATATCCCGATGGTGAATTTGATTTCTTCATAGACAATCGAGTGAATGTCGGGGTTGGGGCACGAATCGGAAATGTCGGTGTTACCTTCAATTCAGGATTCAACTACAACCCGTTTGTTCAGTATGATGATTATGGAGCAGTGATCCAGGTAGAGAACGTACCCGTCTTTTATGATTTTTACGGACGTGTGTCACAGATCGGTGGAGTGGATATCTGGTACAGGAATGGATTTGTACGACGCTTGGGCGGATTGAACGTTTTCTGGAACGGCGGTGTATTTAGCCATACCACAGGTTTCATCAATATCTATAACCGTGCATACGTGTTCAGACCATGGCACAGATGGTTCATAAGACCCACAGTCGGATTCTGTAACGTTTGGACAACGCCCTACAGAAGATGGTATAACCCCATTCGGTATACATGGCACAGACCTTACCGGAACAATGTGAGAAGGGCCTATGCCAATATCGGTCGCGAGTACCGATTCAACAGAAACCGTAGGGCCAACATCTATAGAAATGATAGACGCGTAGCGGTTCGTGATGATAATAGAGTGAGGCGTTCAAATGTCGGACGAAGTAACCGAACCGTTGCCAACAATAGATCGGTTTCCCGATCGAACAGAAATGTCAGAAACGATCGTGGTGACCGTGTGGCCGCTAACAGAAGTACGACGGTAAGGCGAAATGACGCACGAAGAAGTGATGTACGTAGAAATGAAGCAAGAAGAAGTGATGTGGCCAAAAGGTCGAACCGTTCGAACACGGTAACCCAGCGCAGTGTTACAAAGCGGCCCAATGGCCGAACGGTGACCAAGCGAGAGGTGACCACCACACCACGTATGCGTACGGTTGAACGTACGACCAAGAGAACGTACAAGAAACCGGAGGCCAGAAGTTCAAGAAGAACGGTCGCCAGTAATGACAGGTCAAGAAATGTGCAGCGAAGCACAACACAGAAAAGAACCGTGAACCGAAGTACAAAAACAGTGCAGCGAAAGAGCACGCCACAGCGAAGAACGGTCGAGCGAAGCTCTACATCGAGAAGAAGTTCGGCCGGTACCTCTAGAGGCAGAAGTGCAAGGGTTCAGAGAAGATAGTTTTTAGGTTGGTTAGTTGTTTGACCCCGTAGCGGATACATCCCTACGGGGTTTTTCAATGAAACCCAAATTTTGATTTCAAAATTTGATGGTTGAATTGACCCTGAGCACAGTCGAAGGGTCTTTTAACTTGTATCCGACTCTTCCCCATATGAACGTCAACACCCCGCTCACATGCCCTAAAGAACACCATTATCGGTTTTTTTTCAACCACTTTTTGAGAATGCCGGTGATATCTTCAGAAATATCGAACCGATAGAGAATGCCCAAATACATTAACGATATCAATATTGATTTCAGAAAGATGTTAACGCTAGGGTGAAATGGAAACTGTAGGTAGCTGAACAAAAATCCCAATAACAATAGGGTCAGCAATATTTTGAACGTGCCATTGGTAAATGGAAGCATATGAAATTTAGAATATACGTACCAAACTTTGAGGATGTTGAAAATGGAAATGGCAACAAGACTGGCCAATGCCGCCCCGATGATGCCCATTTTGGGTATCAGCAATACATTCAGCAAAATGGTCAAAAGGGCAAGGGCCACCCCAAAAACCAATACTATTCTATAATATTTTGAATTGTAAAGAATGGCATTGTTGTTTCCCAAAAGGGAATCGAGCACTCTTGCCAGTCCGATCAAAAAAACAATTTGGAATCCACCGCGGTATTCTTCGGGCATGAGCAAATACAGATCATTGAGGTTCAAGACAATCAACAAAAACAGCAGTCCTGAAGCGATGAACAATGTCAAAGAAGTTTTTTGGTACAGTTTTTTAAGTTCTTGGTGGTCTTTGGCATCCAACAGCTCAGCGGTAAGGGGGTAGGTGATTTGGTGCATGGCCCTTGAAGGCACAATGATGACCGTGGCGATAAAGACCGCCACGCTATAATAGGCCACATTTTCAATGGCGATAAACTGGTTGATCATCACCTTGTCGATTTCCAAGAGTATAAGTGCCGCCGAACCGCCCAGAATGATCAGAATGCTATACGTGAGTATCTCTTTGGTCTTCTTCGGAAAATGAAAACTCAATTTGGGAAAATAAAGCAGGTAGGCATAAATTTTCATGATGACGGTACGCAGCAAATAAAGGCCTACCAGCGCCTTTAGAAAGACATCGAGATCGATCCACCCGAAATAATAGCAACCCAAGAGTGCTGAAACCCCTAAACGGACAAAAACCTCTTTCATGAAATTGCCAAAAACAGATTTCAGGTGCACCTTGCTCCATGCATAGAACACCTCGAAATAGGCAAGGGCCAATCCAACCAAGAAAACATACCAGATATACGCTTTGACAATGGGGTTTTCTTGGCCCAAAATAGCTGCAATGGCATCATAAAAAACGAAGGTCAGCAATGCCAAGGGCACAATGGCGAGCAATGGCGAAAGCAACATCAGGCTCAAAAAACCATCTTTCTGTGCGTAGCGGTGCGCATTGAAATACTTGACCATGGTGTTATGTACCCCAAAAGCCATCAACGGCATCAAAATGGCCCCTGTCGCCAAGATAAAGGTCACCAAACCAAAATATTCGGCGGGCAGAATCTTGGTATACAAAAAGAGGATGTTCACCGCCCCTACCCCAAAACCGATATAGGTGATTATCGTGTTTGCCAATGACTGTCTTAAGACGACTCCCATAAGATAACCTTAGCCAATTGTTCGGTCAAGACCCTACGGTCATATTGCTCAATCCCTTTCGGATGAATGGTCAAACCAGCCTCTTGATAGGCCCTGAACCATTTCAAAAGTACTTTTTTTAATGATTGGGCGCCATTGGGCGTGAAGTACCTCCCCGATTCGGTCATCTCGACGATTTGGCCTCCCTCCCATTGTTCTGGGCCTATCGCCAAAATCGGACGCTTGGCTTTTAAATATTCGAACAACTTTCCGGGTATGATGCCCCGTGTTTCCACTGAATCGATTTCAAGCAACAACAATACTTGTGCGGCCCGTTGCAATTTTTGCGCTTGACCGTGTGGTACATAGCCCAGTACTTCGACATGACCTTCCAGACCGTACCCGCGGATGGATTGCAATACCTGTTCGCTGATCAATCCTCCCAGTTGAATTTTCAGGTGCTGGGCAAAGTCTACATGCTCTTTGACCAATGTTGACAATGCCTTCCAAAGTGTTTTGGGGTCTCTGTCCGTTAGCAAAGAACCGATATGGGAAAGGGTGAATTTTGAATCCTGTTCCCCATCAAAATCGTCACGCTCATATCCGTTGGTAATGACTTTGATGGGTTTTTGGGTCAGTGGTTCAAATTCTTCCTTGGTCGTATTGCTGGTCACCACAATTTTATCGGTAGTATTGAGCACATCACTTTCAAGCTGTTTGTGCCGCTGTCGTGAAAATGTGGTCAACCGTAGTTTTTCATGATAGCCAATAGAGGTCCACGGATCTCGAAAATCTGAGATCCATTGCAGATCAGGGTGCTGCTTTTTCAATCCCATTCCAATCAAGTGCAAACTATGTGGCGGGCCGGAAGTGATGACCGTTGTAATGTTTTCCTTAGAAAGAATTGGGGATAGATATCGCACTGAGGGCTTCACCCAATTCTTGCGGGCATCGGGTATATACAGATTGCCCCTGATAAAGAGTAGCATTTTTTCGAGAGGAGATTGTCTTTTTTCTTCTTGAATGATACCCGAACTGATTGTTTTGGTCCGCTTTTTAGAGAACACCGAAGCCCAACGATAGGGTTCTCTGATAGGTCGCTTCAAAATCTTGACCTGATTTGGAACCTCTTTCAGCAACGATTCATCCTCTATGGGGTAATGCGGATTCTGGGGCATGTACACCCATGGCTCAAAACCAAACTCGGGCAGGTATTTGACAAATTTCAACCATCGTTGCACCCCTGGTCCACCCGCAGGGGGCCAATAATAAGTGATGATGAGCACCTTTTGCATCAGTCTTTCTTTTTTCGGCTTTTGGGCCAGAAGAGATAGACCAGTCCGCCCAGCAGCATTACCCCGAGCGCAATATTGCTTCCTAAGGCTATTTGGCTGCCCGTCTCCACCACCTCAGGTTCAAACTTGAACTCGATCTCATGCTCTCCTGCCGGTACTTTCAGTCCGCGTAAGGCATAATTGACGCGATAGTGCTCGACAGAATTTCCGTCCAAATAGGCATTCCATCCATGGGGGTAATGCATTTCTGAGAATACGACAAAACCGTCATTGGCATTATTGGTACGGTATTTCAAGTAGTTGGGCCGATAATCGTTCAATTGAATATGCGCCAATGAATCGACTTGATAGTTCGTTTTGACAAGCCGTGGATATTTTTGGGCATTCACCACGGCAGTGGTCTTGGTGTCAATAGCACCCAGAGCTTGTATCGCCCCATCTGCAGACTTTGCAACTTTGATATTTTTGACAAACCAAGCATTGCCATTGGCCTGATCGTTCACCGCAGGGAAACTTCTACCCGCTTCATCTTGCTGAATGACGTATTTCACGTTCAACATGTTCAAGACCTCTAGGTTGTTTTGATAAAGATGGAACTCGAACAGGTCTTGCATCGCTCGGGGTTTGGCGGCATGGTAACCCCCCAATGATCGATGAAAATAGGAAGTGCGGGCACCGTTCGGCCCTTCACTCGGATCAAACACCCTGAAAACACCAGGATCTTGCATAATGGCTTGATCCAATTCTGAAGGTTGAAAAGGTGATTTCACCACCCGTTGGCGTACAAAATCATCTTCGTTGACATAGCGAAGGTTGACCCCGACCAAATCAATGAGCAGTAATGCTCCCAATGCTATTGCCAAAACATTTTTGTTGATTTTTTTCTTTACAAAAAACCAAAGGGCGAGTGCCGTCAGCAACACAAAGATCAAGCTGCGAATTGTATCATTGATATAGACCGCCTCACGGTCACCTTTGATAGCTGAAACCAGGGCATCACCATAGTTTCGGCGATAAATTTCATCGCGAAAACTGTCAAAATCAAAAAAGCCTTTCATTACAAATACTCCAATGACTATTGCAACGGCCGTGACAACACTGTACTTAATGGCTTTTAACTTAGTCTTAGCATCCACTTTTTTAGAGCTGATTCTTTTTATTGCCAAAACTCCAAGCACCGGAGCGCACAATTCCAACACTACCTGTATCGAAGAAACGGCCCTAAACTTATTGTACAGTGGAAAATGGTCAATCATAAACCTTGATAATCCGGGAAAGTATTTCCCCCACGAGAGCACCAAAGAAAAAATGAACCCAGCAAGCAACCACCATCTGTGTTTGCCCTTTACCAAGAACAATCCCAGTATAAAAAGAAAAATTACCACAGCTCCCACATAAGCTGGCCCTGCCTCGATAATCTTTTCCCCCCAATATAGGGGCAGTTCATCGGCAAATGCCAAAGCTTGCCTTCTTGGCACCCCTTGATTCACCCAAAAATCATACGTCTTGGATTTTTCGCCTAGAGCCTCTATGGTAGCGCCCCCAAAAAAGCGAGGGATGAAAATATTCATCGATTCGGCAATGCCAGTGCTATATTGTGTGATGTATTCATAATCCAATCCGTCCCTTACCTCCTTTGGGCTTCCATCAGGGTTAATGGTGAGCGCTGACTTTCCACGGGTACTCCAATCGGTATATTCTTTGGTGGCCATGAGTCCGGTGGCATTGGTGGCAATGCCTAAAATAACGGCACCGATCAAAACCCCCACTGCAATGAAAAAGTGTTTCAGTTCCTTTTCCCATATAGCATAAATAAGATAGACCAGTCCCATGACCAAAATCAGCAACATGAAATAATAGGTCATCTGATAGTGGTTCGCGCTTACCTCCAAGGCCATTGCCACCGCGGTGAGCAAGAAGCCCAGAACATATTGTCTTCGAAAGGTCAAAATGATGCCGCCCAACAAAAAGGGAATATACCCTAGGGCATGCGCCTTGGCATTGTGGCCTACCCCTAAAATGATAATGAGATAGGTCGAAAAGCCAAAGGCCAATGCCCCCAAAATGGCCCAACGCCATTTCACTTTCATACAGAGCATGAGCACATAAAAGCCCAATAGGTACAAAAAGAGGTAATCGGCAGGCCGGGGCAGAAAACGTATGAGCCGATCCAGTTTTTTGACATAATCATGCGGATAGTTCGCCCCCAATTGATATGTGGGCATGCCCCCAAAGGCACTGTTCGTCCAATACGACTCAATACCTGTGTTTTCTTTGAAATCGTCGCGTTCTTTGGCCATGCCCTTGTACTGGGCGATATCAGACTGATAGATGGCCTTGCCCTGTAGTACGGGGTAAAAATAAACAACCGAGGCCAGTAAGAACAGCGCAATAACGATAAGATGGGTAAAGATTGCCTTTGCGGAAAGCTTCATGAACAAACATTGAGTGCCTCAATATTAGTCAATTTCTTCAAAATCTATGTATTCCCCGACCTTTTTTGATGGGTTCGCTTTACGGGGCGGCCTTTTCGAGATAGTGGTCTCTCCCTCTTTTTTCGAGGATTCGGAATAATCATGAAAATTACCGAACTGCTGCCCGAAACGTTCTTCGGCCTTTTTAACCGCGTAACCGAACACCCTTGGGGCAAAAAGGCGCCACAGCAATTTGAGTCCGTAGTATACTAATATGAGTATTAATATCGTTTTCAGTAAAACCATACTTGTCAACTATAGGTTCAAAATTACACTGTTGGTCAGTTTTTCGGCCGCAAAGTTTCATAAAAAAGTATTAAAACAGCTTACATGAACCTTTCATCTTTCAAAAACGTCTTTTTTTTCTCTTTTTTACTTCCGCTTTTGGGTATTGCCCAGTACACCGATGTCATCAATTCGAATCGACCCGGACTCGCGGTCAGTGCATATGCCGTGGGAAAAAATGTGGTTCAGGCTGAATTTGGCATGTTGTACGAGCAACAAGACCATACCGACTTGAATACAGATTCGAATATTTTGGGCGCCGACCTTGCACTACGTTACGGACTGTTGGTCGAGCAATTGGAAATCAAATACGAGGGCACTTTCATCAACCAGAACATTAGCTTCAACAATTTTGGCTTTGACGAAACCCGGACCGATTTTTCACGAAATCGACTCGGCATCAAATATTTGATCTACGACCGGTATAAAGACCCTGAACGAAACAAGCCCAATCTTTATAGCTGGCGGGCGAACAACTTATTTCAATTAAAAAATTTGATTCCTTCGGTTTCCGTTTATGGGGGTGCCACTTTTAATTTGGGTGACAACCCCTTCTATCCAGAAATTCCAACGATCACCTATCGTGGAATGGTGGCGACACAGAGTCGATTGACCCCAAGAATGGTTTTGATCACAAACGTTGCTTATGACCGTATTTCTTCAGACGATCCCGAACTGAGTTACCTCATTTCCATTTCGCATGCTTTTCGAAACCCGAAATGGAGCGCTTTTGTAGAGCACCAGGGTATCGACAGCGATCGTTACGCTGATCTGCTTTTGCGCACAGGGGTGGCCCACTTGTTCAATGAAAATTTTCAGGCCGATATCAACTTAGGGGCCAGTTTTAAAAATACACCTTCACGGATTTTTATTTCCACTGGCTTCTCATACCGTTGGGATTTTCACAGAGACGAGCTGAAACCCGTAGATCAACAAAATGTCGGCGAAAAAATTAGCCGTAAGGCCATGAAAAAACGAAAAAAGGGCAAAAGAAAGAAAAAGGACAAGATCGATTTCTAAGTTTTGACACCTCTGCTTTTATGCTGCAGCGAATATTCATAATATTGTGCATAGCAAAGCAGCAGCATGATCACTATAAAAGAAGCCACTACCAAACCTGAACTCAAGCAATTTATAAAATTTCCCTTTTCACTTTACAGGGGCAATCAATATTGGGTGCCACCCATTATCAATGACGAGCTGGCCTCATTTGATAAGGATAGAAATCCGGCGTTTAAAAGTGCTGATGCTTGGTTTTTCTTGGCCTATAAGGATGAAAAAATCGTAGGGCGCGTTGCCGCTATCATCAATTGGCTTGAAGTCAAGGAACAAGGACTTAAAAAAATGCGCTTCGGTTGGTTTGACTTTGTAGATGACAAGGAAGTCTCAGAGGCATTATTGAACAAGGTCACTGAGATCGGAAAGACGAATGGACTCACCTATATGGAAGGCCCTGTCGGTTTTTCAAATCTCGACAAAGTGGGCGTGTTGATTGACGGTTTTGACCATCTGGGCACTATGATCACTTGGTACAACCACCCTTACTATCAATCACATTATGAGCAGTTTGGCATGGTAAAAGAGAAAGGGTATCTTGAGAACAAATTTCTTTTTTCTGCCGCCGATCCAAAACTTTTTACCAAGGCCAATGAGCTGGTCAAACTGCGATATGGCCTGCGGCCCTTGAACTTCAAAAAAAGTGAAGAAATCATGCCTTGGGTCGATAAGATGTTCGATCTCTTCAATGCCTCTTATGCAAAACTCTCATCTTTCGTAAAAATTACGGAAGTACAGAAAGCCTATTTCAAAAAGAAGTATATAAGTTTCATCAATCCCGAATACATCAAGTTTGTGGTGGATAAGAACGATGAATTGGTGGCCTTTGCCATCGTGATGCCCTCTTTTTCGAAGGCTTTGCAAAAAGCGAACGGAAAACTCTTCCCTTTTGGGGTCTTTCACCTGTTAAGGGCCAAGAAACATAGCAAGGACGTTATCTTTTATTTGATAGGAATACACCCTGATTACCAGAGCAAAGGGGTCACCGCTGTTATCTTCAACGAATACTACCATACTTTTAAGGAAAAAGAGATCGTCAACTGTATTCGCACCCCGGAATTGGAGGATAATGTGGCCATTCGCCAACTCTGGAAGCACTTCAACCCAGTGACCCACAAAAAACGCTTGACGTACCGAAAAGAACTATGATGTCTATACGACGAATCTTCCCTTAACCAATAAAATTGGGTATTTCACCTTGAAACCACTGCTTGAACAACACCTTGAATCCCTTTTAAACGAGCCCGTTAAAAAAACACGCCCGGTTTCAGGGGGCGATATTTCGAGTGCCCATCAAGTTGAAACGGCCCATGGCCTGTATTTCGTGAAAAGTTCAAACGACCCGAATGCATATCGCATGTACGACGCAGAGGCCAAAGGGCTGCAACAGTTGGCGGCCACAAATACCATTGCTGTACCTCAAACCCATACAGCAAAACAATTTGAAGGGATTTCTTATTTGGTGATGGAATTTGTCGAAAGCCAACGACCATCAGAAAAAGACTTTGAACGGCTAGGACATCAACTGGCCAAACTGCACCAAGCGGCCACAAATGGCCTTTTTGGCAACAATCATGATAATTTCATCGGTAGCCTGCCACAAAGCAACCAACAACATGCCGATTGGGCCACATTTTATGTACAAGAACGACTATTGCCCCAAATAAAAATGGCGATACGGCAAAACTTGCTGTCAGAGCAACAGATGCGTGCGACCAAAAAAATGTTCGATGTGTGCCAAAGTCTTTTTGGTGAAGTGGCCCTTTCCCTGCTTCACGGTGACCTGTGGGGTGGCAACTACCTTATTGCATCAAATGGCACGCCCTATCTCATCGACCCTGCTGCCTATTCTGGGCATTCAGAGGTCGATTTGGCGATGAGTCGATTGTTTGGTGGGTTTGGCACTTCTTTTTACGGGGCCTATTACGAAGTCATTACCCCACATCAAAACCAACCGCAATTGAACGATCTTTATCAACTGTACTATCTGTTGGTACATTTGAACCTCTTCGGCAGTTCTTATCTAGGAGGTGTGCTAAGAATCTTGAAAAGATACTTCGGTTAACTTTCAACCACCTTGGGCATCAAAAAAGTAGGCTACTATTCACCCATTGCGGCAGCCACCGCAGCCGACAAGCGTTTGTAGGTACCGTTGTGCAAACGTTCCCGAATGGCTGAAAAGGCATCCAAGGTTTCATTGATGTCATCCATCGTGTGGGTTGCAGTAGGTATCAAACGTAGTAGGATCATTCCTTTAGGTATAACAGGATAAACCACTATAGAACAGAATATTCCATAATTTTCTCGAAGATCTTTCACCAAGGCCATCGCCTCGGGAATACTACCACTTAAATAAACTGGGGTCACGCAGCTAGAGGTAGTGCCGATATCGAATCCACGTTCTTTAAGTCCGTTCTGGAGCGCATTTACATTGTCCCACAGTTTTGCTTTGAG
>JANQOD010000061.1 GCA_028289745.1 Allomuricauda sp.
TTTTGGCCGAACTCAACATTGTTTTGGACAAGCCCGTCTCATTGCAGCCTTGCGATACGGAAGAACTGCAACAATACCTGACCACCAACTATCGCAAAATCACCACCAACGAATCTGCCCAACTGGGCTATACGAACGATTTTTTGGAAAAGATCCTGCTGGGTGCCCAGAACATGGGCAGCAGTGACATCCATTTCGAGCCCTATGAAGAACGCTGCCGTATACGGTTTCGCTTAGATGGAAAGCTCATCGAGCAGTACAGCATTCCCATTCAAGATTATCCCACAATGGTCAACAAGATCAAGGTAAGGGCACATCTTGACATTGCCGAAAAACGCTTGCCGCAAGATGGTCGAATAACCGTGAAGTACAGTGGTTCTGAGTTCGATATCAGGGTCTCTTCACTGCCCACATTATATGGTGAGAAACTGGTGTTGCGTATTCTGAGCCGCAATACCGGGGCCGTTGAACTTGAAGAACTGGGCTTTACCGAGTCGGAGCTGCACCGCTATAAAGAAGGTATTCGAAAGCCAAACGGTATCGTACTCATCTCTGGCCCCACGGGCTCTGGTAAGACCACTACGCTCTACGCCACCCTGAAATTGCTCAACAGGCCCGAAACCAACATCTTGACCATCGAAGATCCCATCGAATATACACTTGAGGGGGTGAATCAGGTACAATTAAAAGAAAACATCGGTCTTGATTTCGCCAGTTCTTTGAGGACCTTTCTAAGGCAGGATCCCGACATCATCATGGTGGGCGAGATACGCGACGTGAAGACGGCAAACATGGCCATTCGTGCGGCATTGACGGGGCATTTGGTGCTATCGACCATCCACACCAATTCGGCCTGGGCGACCATTTCAAGGCTGATCGATATGGGCGTGCCCCCATTTCTGATTGCGAGCACCTTAAACATGAGTGTGGCCCAGCGCCTGATCAGAAAACTCTGTGACCATTGCAAAAAAGAGGAAAAATTGGACCCGGCCCAACTCCCCCCGGGCTTTCAAATTCCCAAAAATCTGAACAGGCATTTCACGGCCACAGGTTGCAACCAATGCTATCATACAGGTTATTCGGGAAGGAAGGCACTTTATGAGATTTTGCCCATCACCAAAGAACTTGCCCTACCCATCAAAGAGAACCATTTGGAAATCGACGGGCATTTTAAGAAACACGACATCGACACCCTAAAGACCAACGCCATCGATATGGTGCAACAAGGCATAACCGCTATCGAAGAGGTCTATGCCCTTTTGACAAACTGATCAATGAAAAGACCATTTACCATAGTATTGTTGTTATTGGCACTGTGCACTTCGCTGGCACAAGAGCGTAACCGCATACTGACCATTAAGAACAATTTGGAAGTGTTGGCCGCTGACAACCCGGCTTACAATGAAACCCTTCAACTTGAGGTGAACGTGGCCAATGTGACCCTGCCCAATTTTTTGATGGCCGTTTCAAGGGTGCACAAACTGAACCTGAGCGTGGCACCCGATGTGGCGAACATCGGCATTGTCAATAATTTTTCAAATGTCACAGTGGCCGATCTGCTGGTCTTTCTCTGTAAGGAGTATGACCTGACCATCGATTTCACGGGCAGCATCTTGGCCGTCAAGCGGTACGATCCACCACCTCAATTGCCCGCCGAAAAAGAAATCAAGGTGGATTTTAGTCCGACGACCAACCTCATCTCTTTGGATATCAACAATGACCCGTTGGAAAAGGTGTTCAGAAAAATCATGGAGGTCTCGGGGCAAAATCTGCTGTATTCGAACAATTTGAGGAACAAGCCCCTGAACATTTTCTTGAACGCCGTGCCCCTTGACAAGGCCATGGAAAAGATTGCCGACCTGAACGGACTCATACATTCAAAATCTAGGGACGGTTTTTATCTTTTCAGTGCGCCGGAAGTCGAAAAAAACGGGGGTAGTTCATTGAGAGGATTTCGGCCTGGCATGCACTATGAGGTATTGGATACCATCAACAAAATATTGAACGTAGCGTTCGACAATTCGCCCATTGCCAACATCATCGAATCACTGAGCCACGACCTAAAACTCGATGTCTATACGGCTACCCCTTTAGAGGAGGCCGGCAGTGTTACCTTTAATGCCAAGAGCATCTATTTCGATGACCTATTGGCCCATATCTTCGAGAGCCAGGAAACGGGCTCCCCGGTGACGCCCGCCGAAAATATTCAGAACAATGGTCGTGCCCGAACGAACAACAACCCATCTCCGGTAAGGGCCGTCAAGCACTTTACCTTCAAAAAAGAGAACAACATCTATTTTTTTGGTACGGCCGACCAGTTGAGCCTTAGAAAGATAGAGATTGTGCAGATGATGCACCGATCGGTAGAACTGTTGAGCGACCCTTCTTATTACTCAGGAGGCACACGAACGGCCGGCCGAACCAGTCAGGGCGGTATCAACTATTTTGCAAATGGCCCAAACAGCGGATTGCAGGGCGGCCAGCAAGGGTTCAACAACGCTCGCCGAACCCTCAACACCCAAGCCAACCAATTCAGTTCGTACCATGACGGTGCAGAGGCCTTGGTAAATATCCTTCCCGATGAAATCAAA
Source organism: Allomuricauda sp. (assembly GCA_028289745.1). Taxonomy (GTDB): domain Bacteria; phylum Bacteroidota; class Bacteroidia; order Flavobacteriales; family Flavobacteriaceae; genus Flagellimonas_A. The sequence continues at coordinate 2,592 of JANQOD010000061.1, forward strand.
GCGGACCTTGATATCAAGGTCGATTTTGAACTGAACAGTTTTTTTGTCAGTGGCCCTTCGTCCAAAATTGAACGGTTCAAAAATTTTATCAAGGAAATCGACCGACCCGTGCCCGTGGTGCTCATCGAGGTGATGATCATCGAGGTGCGCAGATCGGCCACTGTCGAAACGGGCATCAGCTGGGGCATTGGCGACCAGCCGGTCACCACTAAGGGGAATCTCTTTCCCCAAGCAGACATTACGCTGGGGGCCAATACCGTGAACAAGGTCATAGGGGGGTTTGATGGCTTCGGCTCTTTCAATATCGGAAAGGTGGTACC
>JANQOD010000079.1 GCA_028289745.1 Allomuricauda sp.
TGTATTAAAAACCATTGGCGGCCTGACTTTGTAATAGAAAGGCGTTCTATATGCTATTCACTCGCAAAGAACGCTTTAGCGTTGTAAAAAAGCCATTGATTTTCTGAAGAATTCTTTTGGATTTTCGGCATGTAGCCAGTGCCCTGCATTTTCAACGGTTTCAATAATGGCCTCTGGGAAATGGGTTTTGATTGTGCCATGATCTGACGGCTGAACATATTCAGAACGGTCTCCAATGATGAACAGTGTGGGTTTTGAGTAGGTGGAATGGGGCGGAATGGCCTCAATGATTTCTTCCATCTTGTTCTGAAGCACTTTCAGATTAAAGCGAAGGTCCAATCTTTCTTTGGTCACCCAATATAGGTTTTTAAGCAAAAATTGTCGAATCCCTGTTTCGGGAAAGTATTGTGCCAACGCTTCATCAGCCTGCTTCCGTGATGTAATGGTGTCAAAGTCAAGCTTGTTCAAGGCATCTATAATGTGTTGATGATGGGGCGGGTAGTATCTCGGGGCAATGTCGGCCACTATCAGTTTATCGACCCTTTCAGGGAAGTCGACTGCCAACTGCATTGCCACTTTGCCGCCCATTGAGTGCCCCATGACCACTGCTGAAGAAAGCCCGTGGTACTGTAGATAGTTTTTGATATCATCGGCCAAGATATCAAAGTCAAAATAATCTGAATGGAAACTTTTGCCATGGTTCCTTTGGTCGACCAAATGCACCTGAAACCCATTTTCGGCATATCGCGTACCCAAGGTCTTCCAATTGTCTGCCATCCCCAAAAAACCATGTAGAATGATAAACGGTGTTCCTTTTCCTAGGATAATTGAATGTAAGATATGCATTATTTCAAGCGGTGTAAATACATGTTAACAACATTTTCAAGGCCTAAATAAATTGACTCACAGATTAGTGCGTGTCCTATGGAAACCTCTAAGAGATGGGGTATGTTCTGTTTGAAAAATTGAATGTTTTGAAGGTTTAGGTCATGACCTGCATTAATGCCCAGTGCTGTTTCGTGTGCCACTTTTGCAGCTTCCACAAAAGGCTTGATGCCTGCCCTGTCACCTTTTGCAAAAGCCTTGGCATAGGTTTCTGTATACAATTCTATGCGGTCGGTACCGGTCTTTGCCGCACCTTCGACCATTTTTGCATTCGGATCGACGAAGATGGAGGTACGTATGCCGCTCTCCTTAAAAGTGCTTATCACATCCACAAGGAAATCTTTGTGCTCTATCGTGTTCCACCCAGAATCTGAGGTGATGGCATTCTCGGCATCGGGTACCAAAGTGACCTGGGTGGGTTTGACCTCAAGTACCAAATCGATGAATTTTGGCATCGGGTTACCCTCAATATTGAACTCTGTAGTGACGATTTCTTTCAATTCTCTGGTGTCTTGATAACGAATATGGCGTTCGTCAGGTCTGGGATGAACGGTGATGCCTTGGGCACCGAACGACTCTATATCCTTAGCCGATTGCAATAAATCGGGCATATTGCCACCCCTTGAATTTCTCAAGGTGGCCAATTTGTTGATGTTGACACTGAGTTTGGTCATTGGGCCTGTCTTTATAAGAGGGCAAAAATACAAAATGGGCACACCTTTTGCGATTTAAAAATCGTATTTTGCGTTTCAATTAAAACCCATGCAGATTCAAGACCAGATATTGACCACACTTCC
>JANQOD010000080.1 GCA_028289745.1 Allomuricauda sp.
TAAGGTGCCATATTTTCTTAATTTTGTACTATAATTACTTCCCATGCGAAAAATACAGATGGTTGACCTCAAAGGCCAGTATGAGGGAATAAAAGACCAAATAAATTCATCAATCTCAAACGTACTTGATTCTTCGGCATTCATCAATGGTCCTGATGTGCACGCTTTTCAAAAAGAACTGGAAGATTATTTGGGGGTCAAGCATGTGATTCCCTGTGCCAATGGTACCGATGCCCTACAAATCTGTATGATGGGCTTGGGCCTTCGGCCCGGTGATGAGGTCATCACCGCTGATTTTACCTTTGCGGCTACCGTTGAGGTCATTGCGCTGCTCAATTTGACGCCCGTGCTGGTCGATGTGGACCCTGATACCTTCAACATTGATGTCAAAGCGGTCGAAAGGGCCATAACGCCAAAGACAAGGGCCATTGTGCCCGTACACCTTTTTGGGCAGTGCGCCGATATGGATGCCCTGATGGATTTGGCCAATGAACATGATCTTTTTGTCATCGAAGACAATGCACAGGCAATAGGTGCCACACATATCTCAAAAAATGGAGAAAAACAAAAAGCCGGTACCATAGGCCATGTGGCCTCTACCTCTTTCTTCCCCTCCAAAAATCTGGGATGCTATGGTGATGGTGGGGCCATTTTCACCAATGATGATGATTTGGCCAATATCATTCGGGGCATTGTAAACCATGGCATGTATGTGCGCTATCATCATGATGTGGTGGGGGTCAATTCAAGATTGGATAGTATTCAGGCCGCCGTGTTGCGGGCAAAACTTCCGAAACTTGATGAATATAACCAAGAAAGGAGAAAAGCCGCCCAAAAGTATGACATGGCTTTTCAGGACCAAAGGCACATCATAAGACCAAAAACTGCGAACGATCGTGATGGTGTATTCGACACCTCCGATTGTCATGTTTTTCACCAATATACCCTGCGCATCACCAATGGCAAAAGAGATGCCCTGGTACAACACATGAACGGCAATGGCGTGCCCTGCGGGGTTTACTACCCGATTCCGTTGCACAAACAGAAGGCATACGCCGATGAGCGGTACAATGAAGATGATTTTAAGGTTACCAATCAATTGGTCGAAGAAGTAATATCACTGCCCATGCACACCGAACTGGATGATGAGCAGATTGATTTCATAACCGATTTAGTACTAAAATTCGTCAACGATTAGCATGAAAATATTGGTGACCGGTGGTCTCGGCTTTATAGGCTCACATACCGTGGTAGAACTGCAGAATGAAGGTTTCGAGGTGATCATCATCGACAACCTTTCCAATTCTTCCATAGAAGTAGTAAAGGGTATTGAATCGATCACGGGCAAAGAACCCATTTTCGAGCAGATGGATCTGCGCGATAAACAGAAAGTGCGCGACTTTTTCTCAGCATATGACGATATTGCGGGGGTGATACATTTTGCGGCCTCTAAAGCCGTCGGTGAAAGTGTTGAGAAGCCCTTGCTATATTATGAGAACAACTTGGGCACTTTGATCTATCTACTTCAAGAATTGGTGAAAAAGGGCAGGGCCAATTTTATTTTCAGCTCTTCGTGTACCGTCTATGGCCAGGCCGATGAGTTGCCCATCACTGAAGATGCACCGGTGAAACCTGCAGAATCTCCTTACGGAAATACAAAACAGGTCGGTGAAGAGATCATCAGCGATACATGCAAGGTCAATCCGCAATTGGCGGCCATTGCACTTCGTTACTTCAACCCTATCGGAGCGCACTCCACTGCCAAGATAGGCGAATTGCCCATCGGGGTGCCCCAGAACCTTGTACCTTTTATTACCCAGACCGGAATAGGTTTGCGCGAACAGCTTTCTGTCTTTGGTGATGATTATCCGACACCTGATGGCACCTGTATCAGGGATTATATCCATGTGGTCGATTTGGCCAAGGCGCACGTAGTGGCCCTGCAACGACTTCTTGAGGAGAAACATGAAGAAAATTTTGAAGTGTTCAACCTTGGTACGGGACAAGGAAGTTCGGTGCTGGAGGTCATTCAGAGTTTTGAGCGTGTGGCAGGCAAAAAATTGAAGAACAAGGTGGTGGCCCGGCGACCTGGCGACGTCATTCAAGCGTATGCCGATACCAAAAAGGCAAACGAGGTCTTGGGGTGGAAAGCCCTCTCTACCCTTGATGATGCTATGGCCTCGGCGTGGAAATGGGAGCAAAAAATCAGAAAATAGAACTTCCATGACCATGATGGGGCTGACAACCGCCATCGGCAAATAGATTTTCAGGTCGATATATGAACTTAGAGAGTGGTTTGGAGGTTTTGCAAAAAGCCCAACAAAGGCAACTTTATGAAGGGTTGGTCAAACAACTGAAGAAAGACTTTGGGTTGGCCAGCATCGATTTTGATCTGCCGTCAAGTATCAAGCCCCAAGACCTGTTTTGGTTACTGAAAGAGAAATTGTATGTGCTTTTGTTAGAGCGTTTTGATGACTATCTCAACTTGCTCTATGTGGTCGATGTTGCTGAAAAAGAATTCAAGAACATTGATTCCAACGATGTGGTCAAGGTATCAGAAGTGGTCGCCTTTTTGATATTGAAAAGAGAATGGCAGAAAGTTTGGTTCAAATCCAAACATTCCTGACTAAAAGAAAACCCTTACAAAAGGCACGAAAGGGTCGGCATAAATACTTCTGTTTTCGTCATAGAGCACATCGTAGCGCATACCGAAGGTGACGTTCCTGTTGGTGTATCCGATTCCCAAAAACAGGGCCGTATACCAATAGTTTTCCCCAACAGCCCCATCGAGGCCACTATTTAGGTTTACCCTCCATTGCTCCAATTCTGTCGATAACTGGATGCTGGGTATCGGGTTATAAAAGTTCATCAGGGTGCCGCCATACGCAAGCAGTTTGTCATCGCCGAATTTTGAATAATTCAGTTGTAGCCCAACCCCAGTGGCAAATTGTGGACTGGCCTGATAAATGCCACTGGGTGATACGGCAAGATTGAAGGTGTTGTTGCCAAAGCCAAGTCCGAGTCCGCCCCCAAATCGAACACGGTTCCAAAAATCGTTCGATGTTTGCTGAGCCGTTATAGCAGTAATCGAAAACAGTAATGAAATCGATATGCCCAAAATGGCCTTGGGGGTGAACGCAGTCATATAACGCTATTTTATTTCATTTTCAATATACAGCTATATGGCGTATTTGTTGTACTTTTGGTTAAATTTTGTGATACCATTTTAGCGGCATAATGGCAATGGATAAATACTCGTTCTTAAACGCGGCCCACACCTCTTTTTTTGCTGAGCTCTATGACAGATATTTGACCAGTCCTGATAGCGTTGAGCCCAGCTGGAGGGCTTTTTTTCAAGGTTTTGACTTTGGGTTGGAAAGTTCACTTGAAGATCTTGATATAGCGACCTCTTCAAACGGTGCAACGGCAAGTGTCAATGGGCAGCTGGTCGAGGTGCCCCAGTCGTTGCAGAAAGAGTTTCGGGTCATTCGTTTGATAGATGGTTATCGTTCAAGGGGCCATTTGTTCACAAAGACCAATCCTGTTCGGGAAAGACGCAAATATTTGCCCACCCTTGACATCGAAAATTTCGGACTTACCGAAAATGACCTTGATACGGTGTTCGATGCTGGGAGCATCATCGGTATCGGCTCGAATCCACTACGGAATATAATAAAACATCTAGAACGTATCTATTGCGATGCCATTGGGGTCGAATACATGTACATTCGAAGACCAGACCGTATTCAGTGGATTCAGAATTGGCTCAATGTCAATGACAACCACCCGAATTTTTCACCGGACCAAAAAAAACACATCCTCGGAAAACTCAATGAAGCCGTTTCTTTTGAAAGCTTTCTGCATACAAAATATGTTGGCCAGAAACGGTTCTCCCTAGAAGGGGGAGAATCGCTCATTCCCGCTTTGGATGTCATCATTGAAAAGGCGGCCAATGCCGGGGTGAAACAATTTGTGATGGGAATGGCCCACCGGGGCCGCTTGAACGTATTGACAAATATTTTCGGCAAGTCGCCCAAAGATATTTTCAGTGAGTTTGATGGCAAGGATTATGAAGAAACAATCTTCGATGGTGACGTGAAATACCACTTGGGGTGGACATCAATGCGAGAGACCGATTCGGGCAAAATGGTCAACATGAACATTGCCCCGAATCCATCGCACCTTGAAACGGTCAATGCAGTGGTAGAGGGCATAAGCCGTGCAAAACAAGACAGTTCGCATCAAGAAAATATCTCTGAGGTACTGCCCATTTTGGTGCATGGCGATGCCGCGTTTGCTGCCCAGGGCGTTGTATATGAGGTGATTCAGATGGCCCAATTGGATGGGTACCATACAGGGGGTACCATACACGTCGTGGTAAACAATCAAATTGGTTTTACCACCAATTATCTCGATGCACGGTCTTCGACCTATTGTACCGATGTAGGTAAAGTAACCTTATCTCCGGTTATGCATATCAATGCAGATGATGCAGAGGCAGTGGTACATGCCGCAATTTTTGCCTTGGAATATCGCATGCGCTTCAAGAGAGATGTGTTTTTAGATATGCTGGGCTACAGAAAATATGGTCATAACGAAGGCGATGAACCAAAATTTACCCAACCGTTGCTCTATAGATCCATTTCGAAGCATCCCAACCCGAGGGATATATATGCCAAGAAATTGATGGATCAGGGCATCATCGATGAGGACTATGTCAAAACCCTTGAGAAAGAATATAAAAAGCAACTAGAGGAAGACTTAATGGATTCCCGAAAAGTTGAAAAAACCCGAATCACGCCCTTCATGCAAGATGAATGGGAGGGTTTCAAACGGGTGACCGAAGAGCCCATGCTTTCTAATATCGACACATCATATGACCTGAAGAAGTTGGGTGAAGTGGCTGAGAGTATCACCAAACTTCCTGAAGAAAAGAAGTTTCTAAGAAAACTGGTTCGATTGGTCGAAAGCCGGCACAAGATGTACTTTGAAGACAACAAACTTGATTGGGCCATGGGCGAGTTATTGGCCTATGCGTCACTGATCGAAGAGGGTTATGATGTGCGAATGACCGGTCAAGATGTTGAAAGAGGAACCTTTTCCCACCGCCATGCGGTCATTAAGACCGAGATGCACGAAGAAGAAGTAGTATTGTTGAATGAGATGGGAAAAAACCAAAATGGCAAGTTCCACATCTACAATTCACTACTTTCTGAATATGCGGTCATGGGCTTTGATTATGGCTACGCCATGGCAAGCCCAAAGACCCTGACCATTTGGGAGGCGCAGTTCGGTGATTTCAGCAATGGCGCACAGATAGTGATCGATCAATACCTATCGGCCGCCGAGGATAAATGGAAGCTGCAAAATGGCCTGGTGCTGCTGTTGCCCCATGGTTATGAAGGGCAGGGAGCCGAACACTCTTCGGCTCGCATGGAGCGCTACCTTCAGCTATGTGCCAAAGATAATATGTATGTGGCCGATGTGACCACGCCTGCCAATATGTTCCATTTGTTGAGACGTCAGATGAAAGCCGATTTCAGAAAACCCTTGATAGTGTTGACCCCCAAAAGTTTGCTAAGGCACCCCAAAGTGGTCTCGACCAAGGAAGATTTGGCAAATGGCAGTTTTCAAGAGCTCATCGATGATACCTTGGTCAAGGCAGATAAGGTAAGATCGCTCGTTTTCTGCACGGGTAAATTTTACTATGACCTATTGGCGAAACGTGATGAGCTAGGGCGAGAAGATGTGGCTTTGGTGCGCCTTGAGCAGCTTTTTCCACTTCCAACGAAAACAATAAGGGCAATCATCAAAAAATACAAAAACACCGAAGAAGTGGTATGGGCACAAGAAGAGCCCCGCAATATGGGTGCCTGGGGCCATTTGTTGATGCATCTCGATGAGGCCAAAGGTTTTAGGGTAGCTTCAAGAAGGTTTTATGGTGCACCGGCAGCCGGTAGTGCCGTTCGTTCGCAAAGAAGGCATGCCCAGGTCATCGATTATGTTTTTGACAAGACAAAAGATAATTTTGCAATTAGAAAATAAGAACTTGATATAAAGTGATCAGAGATGGTTTTAGAAATGAAAGTTCCCTCGCCGGGCGAATCGATAACTGAAGTAGAAATAGCGGAATGGTTGGTCGAAGATGGTGATTACGTCGAAAAAGACCAGGCCATTGCCGAAGTCGATTCTGATAAGGCAACGTTAGAATTGCCAGCGGAAGAAAGTGGGGTCATAACCCTCAAAGCCGAAGAGGGTGATGCCGTAGCTGTGGGCGAAATAGTGTGCCTTATAGATACAGGCGCCAAAAAACCAGAAGAGGGGAGTAATTCAAAAACCGAGGCTAAAAAAGAAAAAGAAGAAGCCCCCAAAAAGGAAGAAGCCCCCAAAAGAGAAGAACCCAAAAAAGAAACTTACGCTTCTGGTACCCCATCGCCAGCGGCCAAAAAGATTTTGGACGAAAAGGGTATTGATAATCAAGAAGTTACGGGTACGGGCCGCGATGGCCGCATTACCAAAGACGATGCGATGAAAGCGGTGCCTTCAATGGGTACCCCGACAGGCGGCAGTAGGGGTGAGACGCGCTCTAAATTATCGATGCTTCGCCGAAAAGTGGCAGAACGTTTGGTCGCCGCCAAGAACGAGACGGCCATGTTGACCACCTTCAACGAGGTCGATATGTCACCCATCTTTGAACTTAGAAAACAATACAAAGAAACGTTCAAAGAAAAGCATGGGGTCAGTTTGGGCTTTATGTCGTTCTTTACCAAGGCGGTGATTCGTGCGTTGCAGCTGTACCCTGCAGTTAATTCGATGATTGATGGCAAAGAAATGATTTCATATGATTTCTGCGATATCAGTATTGCCGTCTCTGGGCCCAAAGGATTGATGGTGCCTGTAATACGAAATGCCGAGAACCTCACATTTAGAGGTGTCGAGGCAGAGGTGAAGCGATTGGCGATCAGGGCGCGAGAGGGTCAGATAACCGTTGACGAAATGACGGGCGGTACGTTTACCATATCTAATGGAGGCGTTTTTGGCTCTATGCTCTCGACACCGATTATCAATCCGCCCCAAAGTGGTATTTTGGGGATGCACAACATCATTGAGCGGCCCATTGTGAAAAACGGTGAAATTGTTATCGCTCCCGTGATGTACGTGGCATTGTCATACGACCACCGCATCATTGATGGCCGTGAGTCGGTCGGCTTCTTGGTCGCCGTAAAGGAAGCGCTCGAAGACCCAGTTGAATTGTTGATGGATGGCGATGTGAAAAAAGCTTTGGAGTTCTAAGATCCCTTGATTTTTAGATAGAGGCATTCCTTGTCGTAATCAATGATGGCCTTTCCCTTTTTGAGGATGTCGGCACCGATGATGCCATCTACGGGCAATGCACTGTGATTGGTCAATGCTTGGTTGACGTGAACAAGATCAAAAAGCACGACTTTTTGCTTTTCCCTTTTCCAGTCACCTATCTCAATATGGTTTTTGGTAGAGATAAGCGTGTCCATGTCAATGGCCCCTGCCCCTGCCGCCTTGATTTCCGATTCTTTTGAGGCCATTTTGAAGAACGCTATTTTGTCGATCCCGATACAAGTATTCGAAGCACCGGTATCGAGAATGAAACGGCCCGAGACACCATTTATCTCTGCAGAGAGTTCAAAATGTTTGGTCTCGGTAAATACCAGCGGTACCTTGATGTAATTTTTTTTTTGAAGAAATTTTCTTAGCGATTTCATTTCGTAAAGATAAACCTATTTTTGCGTCATGATCTTGACCGACACGCATACCCATCTGTACAGTGAAGCCTTTGATGAAGACCGTGATATGATGATAAGGCGGGCGCTTGACGCGGGAGTAAAACGTTTTTTTGTGCCGGCTATCGATTCGGCCTATACCGAAGCGATGATTCAATTGGAAAAGGAGTATCCTGAAAATATTTTTTTGATGGCCGGATTGCACCCAACCCATGTCAAAGAAAATTACAAAGAAGAGCTAAGGCATGTCGAGAAAGTACTGGAACAACACGAATGCTATGCCGTAGGAGAGACCGGGATCGACCTCTATTGGGACAAGACCTTTCTGAAACAACAGCAAGAAGCCTTTGTGCATCAAATTCGCCTGGCAAAAAAAAATAAACTCCCCATTGTAATACACTGTAGGGAATCGTTTGATGATATTTTTGAGATTTTAGAACAAGAAAAGGGCGATGATCTGTACGGTATTTTTCATTGCTTCACAGGAACAAAAGAACAAGCTGAAAAAGCCATAGTGTATAATATGAAACTAGGTATAGGGGGAGTGGTCACTTTCAGGAACGGGAAAATCGATCAATTCTTGAATCAAATCGATTTGAAGCATATTGTTCTAGAGACCGATTCACCCTATTTGGCGCCCGTGCCCTATCGGGGTAAGCGCAACGAAAGCGCATACATAATCCAAGTTCTGGAAAAACTGTCCGATGTTTATGCATTGCCCCAAGAAGAAATTGCAAGAATAACCACGGCGAATTCGAAAGAAGTATTTGGAAGGTAGCGATGATTTTTTTACAAATCGACGAAAAAAAGCTCTTCAGAAATTAGGCCCCTATACATGATTTCAGTATTAAACAGAAATTCATGATTTCCCAGTTTGTCCAGGGCTATAAATCCTCCATAAATATTGCTTTTTTCCAATTCATTAAAAGCTGTTTTTGCAGCTTCAACAAGAGATAAATTCTTGTATTTCATTAAGGCGTGAATATTATGGGAAAAAACACTTTTCTTAAAAAACTCCCCTTGCCCGGTTGCCGAAACCGCACATATATTGCTGGCAAAAGTACCGGCCCCGATGATTGGGGTGTCACCGACCCTGCCGCTCTTTTTGTTTGCCAATCCCCCGGTTGATGTGCCTGAGGCCAAATTTCCAAAAACATCCAATGCTACCGCCCCAACAGTTCCAAAATGCATGTTATTGTTATTTTCACCTAATTCCTTCTTCCGAAATTTTGTTGAAAAATAGGCGTTGTTTACTATTTCCAAACCCTTTTCCTTAGCTAATTCTTCTGCTCCATTGCACACTAACAATGTGTAAGGTGATTCTTCCATGACAATTTTTGCCAGCTTAATGGGGTTTTTTACGATTCCAACATTCGCGATTGCACCTGCTCTATTTTCGGCCCCGCACATGATGGCGGCATCCAATTCATGGGTCGATTTATTGGTGAAAACTGAACCCTTGCCAGCATTGAAGTACTCTGAATTTTCCAGTACCAATATCGCCTCTACAACTGATTCTTTTGCAGTTCCACCTTGTTTGAGCACCGTATATCCATTTTCAAGAGCTTTTCTTAATTCTTTTAATGCATTAACCTTTCTTTGTTTGCTTAATGAGGAGGAGATTCCATTTTCTGCTCCACCGTGGATGATTAGTTTGATGCTTTTCAATTAAATTGTTTTCTATAAAAATATTGCTTTTGAAACTAAAAGAAATAGTATTTAATACTTCTAAGGCAAAAATTCATGTCACAAGTCAAATTCAATTAACCCCATTTACCGAATTTTTAATTGAAAATTTCCCAGATGTTCAAGGTTTACATGTTTTGGACTTTGGCTCAGGAACAGGAGTTTTAGGAATTTATGCCAGTCTAAAATCGGCTTCTCGGGTTTTTTGCTATGATCTAAATGAAAAAGCAATTGAGCTGACACAAAAAAATATTCTGTTCAATGATTTAAAGAATGTAAGCGTATTAAATTTGGAAGAAGTAAGACGACGATCCATTGATATCATAATCTCCAATCCATCTTCCCTTCCTGCGGACTCGAAAATCAATGATTTTTTCGATGGGGGATTTTATGGAAATAAGATGATCGATGATTTGTTGGTAAGTTCAACTAGATTATTGAAGGATTCGGGGGTGTTATTTTTCATTCACACCAGCTTGGTCCCATTCAGCTTGATTGAAGAGTTACTGATGAAATTGGATTTTAATTGGTCGGTAATAAACTCAAAGAATCTACTGTTTAGACCTGTGTACCTAAGAAATTTAAGTCACCTGCTTTATTTGGAAAGTCGATTTCCTGAGGTGAAAATTCATCGAAAGGGTGAAAAATTTTACGAAGAAATACGCTTGATAAGGGTAGAAAGGATAAAAAGATGAGGCATAAGATATATGTTGGATTGGCTATTTTTCTATGGAGTACATCCTCTTTGGTCGTTGTCAATTTCAAGGGTTTTTTAAGGCCTTTTCAATGTGCTTCGGCCGTTGTGTTGATAGCAACAGTGTTTGTTTGTGTTTTTTTCTTGATCAAGGAGAAAGGTTTCTATAAAGAATTCATGAATATGGGCATTAACAATATTTTGAAAATATCGTTAGTGGGTTTTTTCGGAATATTTCTTTACCCAATCTTCTATTTTAACGGTCTTCATTCAACGCAACCGGTCGAGGCCAATGTAGTCAATTATTTTTGGCCAATGGCAGGGGTGTTTTTTGGAATGATGTTACGCGTGGAAAAGTGGTCGTTAAAAATGGTCACCTCGGTATTTTTGGGTTTTTTGGGTGCATCGATTACCGTACTTTATTTCAAGCCTTTAACGGAAGCCAAAGATTTAATTTCTTGGAAATTTGATTTTGCAGCCTATTTCTTTGCCTTGTTTGGAGCCTTGTCTTTTGGGTTTTATTCCGCTCTGCTAAAGAAGATCAAGTTTTTGAACAATGCCAAAAAGCCGATAAGTGTCAATCATCGATTTGTGATTTTTTTGGTTTCATCTTCACTTCTTCATTTTCTATTTAATCTGGTTGCCCTAGCGAGTGGTTTTGATTTTGTCGTGACCAAAGGTTTTGACCTTCAAGGGTTAGTTTACTTAGTGATATATTCAGTTTTCAACTTTAGTATTGCCTATTTGGCATGGGCATATTCCGTTGAAAAGATGTCACTTTATAATGCCTCCATGTCTGCTTTTTTCATACCGATTTTAAGCACTTTGATTTTGTCTTATTTTGGCGGGTTGACCCTTCACGAAAGTGTGATCTTTGGGCTCCTTTTTGTTTTAACCGGAATATACATACAACAAGATCATAAAAATTATATCACTCCGTTAATAGGTTTTTTTTTAGGTTTAATACTTTTGGGAGGCCTTGTTTTTGTCGTTCCAAGACTACGTTCAAATGATTTGGAAAGCATTTGGTCGATTTTAGGACTCTTGATCGGTGTGTTTGCAATTTTGTCAAGTTTTATTCTTTCTAGGGTAATTAAGGGATACAGGGAAGAGAGGTTATTGTTTTTGAGGATTGAGGAACATTTGTTTTGCGCATGTGAAATTTTATTCAAGGCGAAATCTGGGATTATACTTGGTTCGATTGATGATTACATGAATTTTTTAATTAGCAGAAATAGTAATTTCAACAAGCTTGAATTCAATGAGGTAAGAGAGTTAAAGGTTGAGAATGAAGAAAAATTGAATGGTATAATATATCATTTAGAGAATTCAAATATCGATGCTGAATCAAAAGTCTACATCAAACAAAAAATTCAAAATGCCAGGCTTGATAGCAATACATGGATTTATATGCTCAGCGAAAAGGTGTCTGTTTTTGAATGGATTATTTTGGTGTCGCTATCAATTTCAATGATAATAACCTTTTATTTGATACGACCTTACGGTATAGTTTTTGAAATCATTGCGATAGTCTTTTCGATTTCGTTAATACTAATGCTCTTGGCCATAAAAGATTATGATTTAAGAAAACCGAGAGCCAAAATAGAGCAAGTATTGCTAACGCAAAGAATTGCGGGTCTTGTTGGGAAGAGACCTTACATTCCGATTGATTTGTTCGAAGATTTGCTCATTGCCAAAAGCTTGGTCGGTGGTGTTAATGAATTTCATGTGAGAACCATGAACTCCAAAGGTTTTTACAGAAACAAAACGGTAAATCCGACCAAAAACTACTTTAAGATTTTTACGTTGTTCTTCTTTTTGGCAGTTGTGTCATTATTGGCGTATGCGATATGGTCAATGAGTATTTTTGATAACTGATAAATCATATAAATTAACGCCTTAAATTTCGTTTAGTGCCAAAATTTTTGTTTATTGTTCGGCCTAACTATTTTTAAATAGAGAGGTGGCCGAGTGGTCGAAGGCGCACGCCTGGAAAGTGTGTATCCGCTCAACGGCGGATCGAGGGTTCGAATCCCTTCCTCTCTGCTACGATCTTTATTTTTTGGTAACAAAATTTTTTTATCTTTAACATTATTAACTAACTAAAATTTAAGTTTGAGAAAATGAAAAAAATATCCTTTACTCTGGCTACTGCCGGAATGTTTATCTTGAGCACTACAACGGCATCTGCCGCCTTATTGCAAGATGAAGCTGCTGCTGAAGCCAGCAAAGGTTTTACACAAGTATTGAAAGAACAGTTCATTCAAGGAGGCCCTGCATTCATGGGCATTGTTCTTTTATGCTTGATATTGGGTCTGGCCGTCGCCATTGAAAGAATCATCTATCTAAATTTGGCAAGCACGAATTCTTCAAAATTGAGACAACAAGTCGAAGATGCCCTGGCTTCTGGTGGTGTCGAAGCGGCCAAAGAGGTTTGTCGAAATACAAAAGGCCCCGTGGCTTCCATTTATTACCAAGGCCTTGACCGTGCCGGTGAAGGATTGGAATCTGCAGAAAAAGCAGTTGTTGCCTATGGAGGCGTTCAGATGGGCCAACTAGAGAAAAACGTTTCATGGTTGTCATTGTTCATCGCCATTGCCCCCATGCTTGGGTTCATGGGTACGGTAATCGGTATGATTCAGGCTTTCCAGAAAATTGCGGCAGTGGGTAATTTGAGTGCCTCTTTGATCGCAGGCGATATTCAGGTGGCACTTTTGACAACGGTATTCGGTTTGATCACGGCGATTATCCTACAGATTTTCTATAACTATATCATTGCAAAAATTGATAGCATTGTCAACGACATGGAAGATTCTTCAATCGCGTTGATCGATATGTTGGCCGCACACAAGAAATAATTGCAAACCGGATAATCTATAGATATGAACAAAATTGTTAAGATAGTACTGATTGTCATTGGTTTGGTGGCCGCCGGGCTTTGGTTTGCGATGCCCGATGGTGACGATCCCAACGCCATTAACAGTGGAGCTTTGAACTTCATGTTCTTGATAATGTACCTCTTGTTGGCGATAGCTGTTGTTTTTAGCCTCTTTTTTGCCCTTAAAAAGTTGTTCGGTACGCCGGGCAGCCTTAAGAAAGCACTTTTTGGTTTGGGTGGATTGGCCGTAATCGTAGCCATTTCTTACGGGCTTTCATCGGGAAATGCCGAAGTGGTGAACGCCATGGCCGATAGAGGTGTGGAAACAACCGAGGGTACGGTCAAAACCATAGGAATGGGGCTGAACGTGTTTTTTATACTTACCGTGATTGCCGTTGCGTTAATGGTGATTCCCGGTTTGAAGAAAATGTTTACTGGTAGATAAAATAAATTGAATTATGCCTAGAAGAAAAGGAGCACCCGAAGTAAATGCAGGCTCTATGGCCGATATCGCATTCTTGCTCTTGATCTTTTTCTTGGTGACCACCACCATTGAAACAGATGCAGGACTTGATAGAATGTTGCCGCCGATAGAGCCGCCAGATACTGATGTGGTGATTAAGCAGAAAAACATCTTCACGGTCAACATCAACAAGAACGGCCAGTTGTTGGTCGAGGACCAATTGATGGAACTGAAAGATCTTCGTAAGGCTGCGGTGTCTTTCTTAGACAATGGTGCCGATGGTAGTTGTAACTACTGTAAGGGAAGAAAAGATCCCTCTTCATCAGATAACCCTTCGAAAGCTATCGTATCGCTGAAGAATGATAGAGAAACAAAGTATGCCACCTATATCACTGTTCAGAACGAATTGGTGGGGGCGTACAATGACCTTAGAAATCGTGAGGCCCAACGTCTGTTTGGAAGAGACTTTACAGAAATGGAAGCCGAGTACCTGAATCCCGAAACTCCTTCAAGTATAAGGGATGATTTGAAAGATAAGGTGAAGCGGGTTCAAGATATGTTTCCGCAGAAACTTTCAGAAGCAGAAACCTCAACAGGCAGTTAATATAATAAAAGAAAATTATGGCAAAATTTGCTAAGAAAAAAGATGGCGATTTACCTGCGGTATCAACGGCTTCATTACCCGATATCGTATTCATGCTTTTATTTTTCTTTATGACGGTGACCACGATGAAAGATAGCTCCTTGTTGGTGCAGAACACACTGCCCAATGCGAGTGAGGTGAAGAAACTCGAGAAAAAAGACAGGGTCGTTTATATCTATGTGGGCAAGCCCATCAAAGAATATCAAAAGGTTTTCGGCACCGAACCGAAAATACAGTTGAATGACAAGTTCGCCGATGTCGGTGAAGTAGGGACATATATTTTGGCTGAAAGGGCTAAAAAGCCCCAAGAGCTTCAAAATGTATTGACCACAGCGTTAAAGGTCGATAAAGATGCCAATATGGGACTGATTTCTGATATCAAGCAAGAGCTCAGAAAGGTAAATGCACTTAAAGTGAACTATACCACCTATGAAGGTAATGCCTTTAACAACATAAACTAAGTTGAAATAGCTTTTCAAGTTTAGTTTGAAAACGCCCCAAGAATTATTGGGGCGTTTTTTTATCAAACTTCCAATTAAAGACCGTTCATCAAAAATGGAGTCTATGGTTCAAATTGATTTTTTCCTGATGACTTTAAATGCGTATTTTGAGGAACAGCAACCAAATTGATGTTATTGCTATATGGTAAGGCAACCCATTCTTTTTTTTCTTTTGGTTACATGTTTCTTGACCCGTGCCCAGGTGTATCCCGAAAGTGAGTACGCGGGCACCAAATACCTTGAAGATCAGTTTTACGTCGGGGTAGGCTATAACTTTTTGTTGCAGAAGCCAGAAGACGTGGTTCAACGGAGTCTTTCCTACAACCTAATGGCAGGTTTCATAAAAGATATTCCCATCAATCAAAGAAGAAATGTTGGTTTTGGCTTAGGTCTGGGCTATGCTGTCAATTCTTACTACACCAACTTGAGGGCAATACAAAATGGTGATGAGATTACTTATGCCATAATCGATCTAGTTGATTTCAGAAGGAGTAAATTTGAGACCCATGCCATTGAGATACCTGTCGAATTTCGTTGGCGTACCTCAACCGATATTGAATATAAATTTTGGCGTATTTACAGCGGAATCAATTTTGCCTATGTTTTTGCCAGAAGCTCTAGGTTGGTTACCGATGAAAGTTCTAATCGTTTTCAGAACGATGACATTCGAAACTTTCAATATGGAGCGTACGTGCGTTTCGGCTACAACACATGGAATATAAATATCTATTACGACTTAAACACACTTTTGAACGACGGAGTGGTGCTTGACAACGGTTCACCAATAGAGATGAGGTCTTTTAGGATCGGATTGATTTTCTATATCCTATAACCAAAATTTCAGAACCAGGAGTTGGGAAAGATT
>JANQOD010000083.1 GCA_028289745.1 Allomuricauda sp.
ATCTTGTGAATTGAGCTTTTTCCAAAGTTTTTCGGCCCCTATGTTGGCAATGGAATGGGCTATCTCATACGAACCCCGAAGTTTGATCACTTCCTCGGCGGTGTAGGGCCTTTCAATACCTTTCCATCTGGGGTTTACCATCCAATCGGTTAGCAACGCTTGAATCCTTTCCTTTTTTTCCATAATTTTAAATTTCGAATTTGATATGAATCCCATGTAATGTTCGCGCATTCTTGGGATTTTTTTAATTGTTGATGATACGTTTCAATTTATTTCGCGATAGGCTTTAAGGGTGAGAAATTCTTCGAACTCACGAGTCTTCACAAGCCTGTCAAAAAGCCCAAAGGCTTTTTCAAACTGGGTATTGCCCATATTGGCCTCGCCTACCAAATGTGTGATTTTCTCCTTTTCTTCCTCAAAGATTCGGGCATAGAGCCCATCGGTAAATTTTCGACCATCCGCTAATTGGGCATTGAATTTTCTCCATTGCCATAGTTGGGTCCTAGAAATCTCAGCGGTTGCCGCATCTTCCATTAGATTGTAGAGTGCTACACAACCATTGCCCCTTAACCAGGCCTCTAGGTACAGAATGCCAACGTTGATGTTTTTTCGAATGCCGGTCTCTGTAATGGTTCCCTCTGGGATAGCGATCAGATCCGATTCGGAAATATGGTCGTCATCACGCAACACGGTATCGATTTGGTTGGCCTTGGACATATATTTGTCAAATTCTTCCATGGCGATCGAAACCAGTCCTGGGTGGGCCACCCAAGTACCATCATGACCATTTTTGACCTCTCTTTCTTTGTCGAGGCGCACTTTCTCAAGGGCAGCCCTGTTGGCGATGGGGTTGTTTTTAATCGGTATTTGGGCCGCCATGCCCCCCATGGCATGAATGCCACGTTTATGACATCGTTGGATCACCAATCGAGAGTACGCATCCATAAAGGGTACGGTCATGGTAACCTGATCGCGATCGGGCAAAATGAATTCGGGATGGTTCCTGAATTTTTTGATATAGGAAAAGATATAATCCCATCGACCACAGTTCAGCCCCACAATATGGTTCTTCAATTCATAAATGATCTCATCCAATTGAAAACTTGCCGTGATGGTCTCGATCAAAACGGTTGCCTTAAAAGTGCCCACGGGAACACTCAGGTATTCTTCTGCAAAAGTGAAGACCTCATCCCACCACCTAGCCTCGAGATAATGCTCTAATTTGGGCAAATAGAAATAGGGCGCCGAACCGCGTGCCATCAATGTTCTGGTGTTATGAAACACATAAAGTGCAAAATCAAAAAGGCCAGCGGAGATTTCCTCACCATTGATCAAAACATGACGCTCGTTCAAATGAAGTCCACGGGGCCTTACCAAAAGAACCGCCACTTCATCGTTGAGTCGATATGATTTATCTTTTTTGACATCATAGTGCGAAATGGTGCGTTTGTTCGCATCGATAAGATTTTGCTGTCCCTGAAGACAGTTGTGCCAAGTTGGGGCATTGCTGTCTTCGAAATCGGCCATGAATGTTTTCGCACCTGAGTTCAGCGCATTGATCACCATTTTACGTTCGACGGGACCGGTGATCTCAACCCTACGGTCGAGAAGATCTTGGGGAATATGCTTTATGCGCCATTCGGCCTTTCTGGTCTCTTCGGTCTCAATCGGGAACAAGGGCTTGATCCCCTTATCGAACTGAACCTGTTGCCTCAGTCGTCTTTCCAACAATTGCAGACGCTCCCTATTGAATTTCCGGTGCAGTTCGATAACAAACTCCAATGCCCCGTCCATGAGCAACTCTGGATAGTAATCGGTCACATCTTTTGAAAACTGAAGATTGGTGGGTGTAAGCAGTGTATTTTCCATGACATAGTGATTTTATGGATACAAGGATAGGTCAAACTTTTTGAAAAAACAAGCGAACGTTCGCTAAAAATATAAAATACGCTATTTTTATAATATTCGCAAAATACGCTATCTTTGATCGCGAAAAATGGAAGAGGAATACATCAAACTTATCTTTGGACTGAAACTCAAGCAGGTTCGTGGTAAAAGGAACCTTTCGCTTTTTGGGCTCTCAAAGCTTACTGGACTTTCAAAGTCTTATCTGAATGAGATCGAGAAAGGCAAAAAATATCCGAAAACGGATAAGATCGCCCTTCTTGCCGAAAAACTGGAAGTGCCCTACGACAATCTGGTTTCATTGAAGTTGGATAAAAATCTGGCACCGGTCGGAGAATTGCTGCGGTCAAAAATCTTAAAGGAACTGCCCCTTCACCTTTTTGGAATCAAGGAAAGTGACCTTATTGACATTGTGGCCGATGCGCCCACCAAAGTAAATGCATTCATCAGTACGATCATAGAAATCGCCAAGCATTATGATTTCGGTAAAGAGAGTTTTTATTTGGCGGCCCTGAGATCGTATCAAGAGGCGAACCAGAATTTTTTTCCAGAATGGGAAGCCGAGGTGCTGAAGTTTGCCGAGGCCTATCAGATCAATTTAGAGAAATCGGTCTCCTCACAAGAATTGGAGGAAATATTGATAGAAGAATACGGCTACACCATTAACAACGAAGATCTTATCAAGTACAATGAATTGGACAATCTGCGCTCCATCTTTGTGCCAAAGACCAAGACCCTACTTATTGCAGACTATGTTGATGAAGCGCAGCGGGCCTTTATCTATGCCAAAGAGATCGCATACAACTATCTGAACATCACAGAACGCCTATACACTTTTACTTGGATCAAGTTTGAAAATTTCGACCAGGTGTTCAACAACCTTTCCGCATCCTATTTTGCCGGGGCACTTATCATTCCAAAAAAGCTTTTGGGGCAATACCTTGACCGTTTTTTAAAGAAGCCAAGATTCGATAAAACCTTTTTGGCAAGAATGACGAAACGGTTCAATGCCTCTCCTGAATCGCTCTATCAAAGATTGACAAATGTTCTGCCTACCGATTATCAAATGGAAAACCTGTTTTTTCTCCGTTTTTCACACAAAAAGGGAACCCAACGTTTCGATATCACCAAAGAATTGCACCTTACCCACCAACATTCGCCCCATGGAAATGAAACCGATGAAAAATATTGCAGACGCTGGGCCTCTATACGGGTTTTACAAGAAATTGAAAAAACGGGGGCCGAGCATCGTATGGAAGTGCAGATTTCCCACTACCCTGATGATCAGCTTTCTTATTTGATCTTTGCCTCAGCTACCAAAGACCCCTTTAAAAAGAATAGGTACCGTAGTGTCGGAATCGGTTTGCTCATCAACGAACAACTACGAAGAAAGGTCCATTTTTTGAATGACCCCTCTATAGTTACCTACGATGTTGGGGTAACCTGTGAACGTTGCCCTATTCTGGACTGTACCGAGCGTATGGCCCCACCTTCGATACTGGCACAAAAACAAAAAGACGCAAAAACCGAAGCGGTCGTGAAAGAATTACTGCAAAAATTCAGCTAAGGCCGAACCGACAAAACCACTTTGAAACGCGTGGGTTGCATCAAATGCCCAAAGCCCTCATGCAGTTTTCGTTGCCCGACCGCGTAGGGATAGAAGGTAATGGGTTCGATACAGACCATATTTCTTACCGCTGTCCAGCACATGAAATGTCCGAAGCCTTCCGTAGTGATGAAAAGTTCTTTTTCATCTTTTAGGAGCACCGATTCGCAATCGGCCACTTGAAGTGCCCTGCTTCCAACGGCCAATACGTCATTCAAAGTGATTTCCCTGTCATTGGCCATAATAATCGGATTTTGTGCGTGTAGCTTAAAAGCTGGGTGGTAGCCCAACATAAAGGGCATATCCCTTTCACCTTCAACAGTGAAAACGATCTCAAGTCC
>JANQOD010000089.1 GCA_028289745.1 Allomuricauda sp.
CTGCACACCCCGCCCTGGCAAGAATAGGGGGCATCGATGTCAGCTTTGAGCACGGCGTCGAGCACCAGCTCCTTTTTGTTCATGGTCAGTGTATGGATCTCGTCATCCAACAGCACTTCTACCTGTGTCTTTCCCGACAGATTTTCAGCCAAGGTATCCTCTACCTCAGAAGGGGTGAAGAGTTCAAAAAAGATAGCGTTGTCACTGACCCCATTCTTTTTCAAGGTCTCTGAAACAGTGTTGATCATATCTTCGGGTCCGCACAGATAATAGGCATCAAATTCGACATTCTTGAACTTATTTTTGAGGGCAAAGTTTACCGTTGAGGTTTCGATTCTGCCAAAAAGCGCATCATCGCCCGGGGTTCTACTGAATATATATTGAATAAAGAACCGTTCGTTATATTTTTGCTTGAGCGCGTTGATTTTTTGTGCGTACATGACCTCTTCAGGGCTCTGGTTGCCAAAGACCAACAGAAATGTGCTTTTAGGATGCCCGGTGAGTACCGTTTCGGCAATGCTCATAATGGGTGTAATACCGCTACCGGCAGCAAATGCCGCGATATTTTTGGCTGTGCCGTCCGGTTCAAAAATGAACCTGCCTTCGGGGGGCATTACCTCAAAAACATCACCGGCCCTTATTTGGTCATTGGCGTAGACCGAAAAGGCACCATCTTGTACTTTTTTAATGCCCACGGTAACATGGCCAGAGTTGGGCACACAAGAAATGGAGTAGGCCCTTCTGATCTCTTGTCCGTCCAAAAGATGCTTCAAGGTGATGTACTGACCGGCTTTAAATGAAAAAATGGACTTTAATTTTTTGGGAATCTCAAAAGAAATGCTGACGGCGTTGGGGGTCAACCGTTCAACGGCCGTTATCTTCAGAGGGTAAAAATCTGCCATAACCAATTTTTTGGTTGCAAAGCTACATATTCAAATTGTTTCAGCATCCGATTTTCAAAAAAAGCAGTTGATTGTAACAAAAGCACTATTTTCGATACCAATCAAAAAATTGCACCAACCATGTTCAAAAGATTTATCAGTCTTCAGTGGAAGGCTTTTTTTCGGTCCGCATCATTTGGTAAAAGTGTGGGCATAAAGATTTTCATGGCCTTTATGGGCCTTTATCTTTTAGCTTCCTTGGCTATTTTAGGGGGCACATTATATTTCATTCTAAGAAAATTGGCCCCTACAGAAGGTCCCATGTGGGTGTTGAGCCAATTTTTGATTTATTGGGTACTTGCAGAATTGTTTTTTAGATACTTCATGCAGAAACTCCCAGTGATGGACATAAAACCTTTGCTCATCAACAACATTAAAAGGGCAAAAATTGTAAACTATATACTCGGCAAATCAATTTTTTCAGGATTTAACCTGCTTACTTTGGTGACCTTTGTGCCATTTGCTATCGTACTGTTGATCAAGGGATACCCGGCCGTCAATGTATCAGTTTGGTTGTTGGCAATGCTGGCCATGGCGCTTTGTGCCAATTTTCTGAACTTTTTGATCAACAAAAACGATATTGCCCTAGGAGTGATCATTGCGTTGCTGGTACTGTTCTGGGGATTGGAATACTTTGGCATCATATCCATAACAAACCTTTTTGGCCCCATTTTTCATGCGCTATATGCCTATCCTTTGACCGTTCTTATTCCCTTGGGGGTTCTTCTCGCCCTGTACTTCCTTAATTTCAACCACCTCAAAAAGATACTGTATTTAGATGGGGCCCTGAAGGGAAAGGCCAAGGAGGCCAAAGCCAGTGATTTGACATGGACCAGGCGTTTTGGGGAAATGGCCCCATTTCTACAATTGGACCTAAAGCTCATTTGGCGTAACAAAAGAACGAAAACCCAAGTATGGATTTCACTGCTTTTCGTCTTTTATGGCCTTATTTTCTATACCCAAGAGATTTATGCCAACATGGTCGGAATACATGTGTTTTTGGGAATCTTTATGACCGGTATCTTTTTGGCAAACTTTGGCCAATTTATACCCGCATGGGATAGTGCCTATTACGGAATGATGATGTCACAGAACATTCCCCTTCGCAAGTATCTTGAGTCCAAAGCCCTTTTGATAACCGTGAGTGTGGTGGCCATGTTCTTTTTGACCATTCCGTATATCTATTTTGGGTGGAAGGTTTTTGCCGTAAACACGGCCTGTGCCATTTACAATTTGGGAATCAACATACCTGTCATTCTGTACTTTGGGTCATTTAATAAAAAACGGATTGAACTCGACCAAAGCCCATTTGGTAATATGCAGGGCACCAGTGCAGTACAGTTTTTGGTCATGCTCCCTGTACTCGGCGCTCCCATTCTTTTGTTTTCCATTTTGAATTGGCTCGTTTCTTTTGAAGCGGCCATTTCATCTTTGGTCGGATTGGGAATTTTAGGTTACGCTTTTAAGAATAAATTGTTGGATTTTGTAACTCAGCAGTACGCCAACAAAAAACATGTTATGCTTCAAGGATTTCGACAAAAAAACGGATAATCAACCCAACACATAAAAAAAATTATGATAGCAGTTCATAACCTTTCTAAAAAATACGGTGGCAAAACCGTACTGAACATAGATTCAATGAAGATTCCCAGAGGACAAAGCTTTGGCCTTGTCGGGAATAACGGAGCCGGCAAAACCACATTGTTCAATTTGCTGTTGGATCTAATTCCAGCTACAACAGGCCATATTAAAAACCATGATATACAAGTGAACCAAAGCGAAGCTTGGAAACCCTTTACCACGGCATTTATAGATGAAAGCTTTTTAATTGGGTATTTGACCCCAGAGGAGTATTTCTATTTCATTGGTGAGCTAAGGGGAAGAAACAAGGCAGATGTTGATGCCCTATTGGCTCAATTTGAAGATTTCTTTCATGGGGAAATTTTAGGGCAGAACAAATATTTGAGAGACTTGTCTAAAGGAAACCAAAAAAAGGCAGGTATCGTAGCCAGTTTTATTGGCAATTCAGAAGTGGTGATACTGGATGAGCCCTTTGCCAATTTAGATCCAACGACCCAAATTCGGTTAAAGGCCATTATCAAAGATTTGGCGGCCAAAGAGGGTGTAACGGTTTTGGTTTCTAGTCACGATTTAATGCACGTAACGGAGGTTTGTGAGCGTATTGTCGTGTTGAACAAAGGTGAAATTGTAAAAGACATTCAAACCTCGGCCCAGACATTGAAAGAACTGGAAACTTTTTTTGCTGGAGGCGAATTTATTCCAACGACCGAAGAACCGCGATCGAACCCATGATGCAAAGACGTTTTCTGTTGACCGTGTTAGTGCTTTTTCATGTCTGTGTTGAGGCCCAAATCAACGAACTGGCAAATGGCCAAACTTTTGACGGTATCATTACAGAAGAAAAAGCCGGTTTCATTTTTCAAAAAACTGCCCAATTTCCCAATAATATAGAATTGGCAATGGCCATTATATTTGATGGAAAGCCTGTATTTTATGGAGTCAAAAGGGAAAATGATACATTAAAGACAACGGTAAACCATCGAAAAGTATTTGAGGTCGGTTCTATCACCAAAGTCTTTACGGCCACGTTGTTGGCAGGGTTGGTACTTGAGGGTAGAATTTCATTGAACGAAGATATTGCCCCCTATTTGAATTTTGAACTAAAAGGAAATCCAGAAATAACCTTTGAACAACTGGCCAACCATACTTCGGGGCTTTATAGGTTACCGTCCAATATGGAATTGTTCACAAACCCCCAAAATCCATATAAGGCATATGATGATGAAAAGTTGGAGGAATATTTGACCGAAAAACTCAAACTGGCCCCTGAGAATGAAAAACGCTACAACTATTCAAATCTGGGAGCAGGCCTTTTGGGGTTTGTGCTATCAAAAATTGAAGGTTTGGGCTACCATCAAATGCTAAAAGAAAGAATTTTTTCAAAATATCAAATGGCCCGTTCGACCATTGACAACAAAGAAGTTGAAAACATTTTGGTCAAGGGCAGGGATGATAAGGGAAAAGAAGTATCCAATTGGGATTTTGATGTTTTTGCAGGAGCCGGCGCCATTCTTTCTTCAGCAGAAGACTTATCGAAATTTGCAATGGCCCAATTTGATGAAGGAAACGAAGAGTTGGGGCTTACCCGAAAAAGCACGTTCTCTATAAGTGATGGTCAGGCCATCGGTCTGGGGTGGCATATCACCAAAACAGAATCAAGAAACGAATGGGTCTGGCACAATGGCGGTACGGGAGGTTATCGGTCTTGCATGGTTGTCGATATAGGGAAGAAGAATGCTGTGGTCATACTTTCAAACGTATCTGCTTTTCATCAAAATTCCAATAAAATAGATGAACTTTGTTTTGGGTTGATCGAACTTCTTAAATAATATTGATTGATAGGCTGGGCGTATCAAAAAACCTACACTTTATTGATATGGTCTATAATGATCCGTGCTTTGAAGCTCCGTTTATGATTTCTTTTTTTTTGAGGGCCAAATAATCAAGGATACACCTCATAACAATCATCGGGATCTCCGGTGGGGGGGCAATAAGAAGCCTTACAAGCACTTCCCTGTTTCTCTTCGGCGATTTTGACACACTCTGACTCACTGACAAATGGGTGGTTGGTCAGTACAAAAGGTTGGCTAGTGCCTATGCCCCCGCAACTGATGCTGCAATTGCCTCCTTGTTCGTCAGATGAGCAAGAAAAAAACAAAAAAAGGGAAAAGGCGAACACGAATAAAGGTAAAGGTCTCATAGAAGTATGGTTTCAAGAATAGGTTAATGCTATTGACCAATGCATTTTGCCGGCTCCATTAGGCTTGACCGAAGATTTTCATTGCGTATTTCATAGTCGAAAAAGGTTCCTAGATCATCGGTGCCATATTTATCCTCACCAACCTTCTCAGAAGAGAAATACACTTTTATATGGGCGACGGGGTACTGGGTGAACAACTCTAATTGTTCATGGCCAACATTATAGAAAGGTCTATTGATTTCTGTCGTTACGGGAAGGGTAAATTTACCCAACAGCGTTCTGTCTGGGTAAAAGGTTTCAATGCTGCCATTTTCAAATTGTATGACCAACGGATTATCTTTTAAGATATCGATTCTTCTTCCCAACTCTCTCACAAGAACCAGTGATAGGTAATAGTTTTCAGATGACTTGACAAAATTTGCCGAAGCTGCTTGACTGAATTTTGAGAATAGGGGCCTAGGCTTCGTCGCCTTCACAATTTTTTGTGCTGTGAAATGCTTGTTCGCCCTGCGAATTCCCTTTGACGAATTCTTGCATTTTTGCCCAATGCCCGAAACACAGACAAGCAGCATCAATAACGCGGTCATTTGTTTTGCTGTAATCATAATTTCATTGTGATTTTTAGGGTCAGTGCATTGGTTTGGGCAGAAATATCCAGATCAATGGGCATATAGAGTCCGATCGATTTTTCCTTTAGTGACAATGGCTTCCATTTCTTAACCAATAGGCCTATCAGCGCGCCCAATGCGGCACCGCTACCTGCCATGGCCAAATAAAATCCAGCGGTCTTTTCCCGTGGCTGTCCCAGGGGGTCTGTGTCTATATCGATGAGCAGTGCAGAAAGTGATAATGTTGCGGTTCCGAATAGTGCGCCTTCCCATAGATAATTGCCTTTAGGAATTTTTATCGATGCAATGTTCTGTATCGAAAGCTCTGCTTCCCTATTTTTTTTTGTATCGAAGTACCGGGCGGTCATTTGATCGATCTTCAAATCATTCACCCTGATGATCCGGTGATCGGTCAAGTATAGTTTGGCCTTCTTGTAGCGGTCACCATTTTCTGATTGTGCCAAGCCTTTAAGTGCGATGGTGAGTAAAATGAAAATTAGAAAAGTGTTTTTCATAATGCTTTGTTCGTATTGAAATACCACTGTTATAACAGCAATGATCTTGTTTGGCGGTCACCATGTTGAAACATACAATGAGACCCCGCCAATTGACGGGTATAGGTTTCATGATAGAATAAAACTATGAAGTAAGGTGTTGAAGAAGCACCACTTATGGTTCAATTTCTTATACTTTTAGCTCAATCGAGTCTCTTTGGGTCAGGATTAAGATTTATATTGTGAGGGAGGTACACCAAAAGTCTCATTGAAGCATTTAGAGAAATAGCCCACGTTCTCAAAACCCACTTTGAAGGCTATTTCAGAAACCGTGCCTACATCGACCTTTAATAGTTGCGCGGCTTTTTTCAATCGTATCAAGCGTATAAATTTTGTCGGTGAACAGCCAGTATGGGCCTTTAATTTTCGGTACAATTGCGATCGGCTCATGTTCATGCTGGCCGCAAAAGAACCGATATCAAAACTAGAATCGTTTAAACGCTCTTCAACTATTTGCAGTGCTCGTTGAATGGTTCTTTGATGTTCTGTAGTAAATTTCAACCCTTTTATGGGAAGCGTGTTGGGATTGTTTTGATTTTTGGCCAAATCGATTTTTAGCACCCGTATTTTTGATTCAAACTGGCGTCTTGTATTGCGTATCTGAACAAAATGGCGATAGAGCAGTGCGCTTGAAATAAGTAGTGCCAAAGCATATATGCCATAGGCTTGTGTAGATTTCCAGAAAGGATTGGAAATGACCAGTACAACAGCAGCTTTCTCGGTCAGGTCTTCTGTTGTTTTTACCTTCAGCGTATAGGTGCCTGAACTTAGATTACCCAATGTTATGGTTTGTTTTTTGCCCAACTTGTTCCAGTCTTCACTCAACCCGACCAACTGATATTCGTACTGGTTGTTGGTCAGATGTGAATAATTCAATTCTGCAAAGGTGAAGGTCACGTTGTTCTGGTCATGGTTGAGTTTAACAGTGTCTATTCTTGAAATATGGGTTTTCAGGAAATCGGATGCCACATGATTACTTTTTTTATCGAGCAATTGAAAATCGGTAAATACGATCGGGGCGGCTTTTGTGTTTTGTCCGAAGGTCAGGGGGTCAAAAGAGTTGAAGCCATTGATGCCCCCAAAAAAGAATTCCCCTCCTGAACTTTTGAAGTAGGCCCCTGCGTTGAACTCATTTTCTTGCAGACCTTGGCGAACGTCAAAATGCCTGAATTTTTTTAAGGTTTGGTCAAATAGACCGAGGCCTGCATTGCTTGTGAACCATACGCGGTTTCTGTCATCGACCAATATGCCATAGATGACATTGTTCAAGAGGCCATTTTTGGTGTCGTAGTGTCTGAATGTTCCCAAGGCCACATTCAATTGGTTTAGTCCTCCACCATAGGTTCCGACCCAGATATGCCCCTTTCTATCTTCAGCAATGCTGGTAATGTATTTGTGGCTCAGGCCTTGGGGGTTATCAGGATCGAAAGGATATGTTTTAATCGCGCTCGTTGTGGTATCCATGCAGGTAAGCCCATTTTTGGTTCCTATCCACAACAATCCCTTCTCGTCAAGAAACAATATGTTAATGGAGTTGGCCAAAAGGGGCCTGCCATTGTCGAAATCGAATACAAACTTTTCGGAAATATTGGTTGCGGCATTGAATTTCCATAGACCATAACTGCCTATCCAAAGATTATTTCCGGTATCCGCGGCCAGCGCCCGTACTTGGCCTATGGAATCTGTTTGCCCTGGTAAGGTATAGAAACGGGTGAACGTTTTTGTTCTTTCATCAAAGCTGTTCAATCCGTTTGACCAAGTACCTGCCCAAATGGTACCGGTAGAATCCTCACAAATAGACCGAACGGTATTTGAAGAAATAGTGCCAATATCCTTGGGATCATGCTCAAATAATGTCAGGTTTTCGGTTGCCATATCCATAAGGTTGAGCCCACCGTGTGTACCCACCCATAATCTTTTTTTACTGTCCAAAAGAATGCTGCGAACGGTATTTTCACTTAAGGTGTTGCGATTACCCGGAGAATGTTTGTAATGGTTAAACCGAGGTTGGCGGGGATCATATTTGTTGACACCACCACTGTACGTTCCCGTCCATAGTATTCCTTCGGCATCTAGATATACTGAACGAATCGAATTTGAATTTAGCCCTGTATCGTTGTATGGGTCATGAAGTATGGTTTTTATGGAACGGTTTGAGCGGTCTAAGAGAACGAGCCCTTCCTTTCTTGTTCCCACATATAGAATGTTTTCAGGGCCAAGAGCAAGAGACAGTACCGCTTTTTTTGAAAGATGCGCGCTACTATTGTCATAAAAATTAGTGGCCTGTAGCTTATGATCATCAAGGCTATACTTCATAAGACCTCTTTGTGTGCCGATCCATAGATTTGATACATCCAACACCATTGTAGCGGGGGTACTGTTTTTCAAGGGTTTCTTTAAAACACTTGTAAGCGAACCATTGCGAATCTCGATTCTTTCTAATTTTTTGGAGCCCAAAAGCCAAATATGGTTTTCGTCTTCTGCCACAATCGACCATACAACATGGTTGTCTTTTGGGTCTTCTAAAAGGTACTTCTTGAAACCTTCATTCTTGTCTAAGATGTTGAGGCCATTCATGGTCCCCACCAGTAGCTGCCCATTTGCATCGATACACAGGGCAGTTACTCTATTGTCTGATATACTATTTGCTTCATCAGGCCGGTGTAGGTATTGTGTAAATGTTTCGCTGTCAGGATCAAAAAAATTGAGCCCATTGTTGGTTCCCACCCACAAGAAACCGTCTTCATGCTCAACTATGGCATTGATGTAACTACTGCTCAGACTTGTACTATCATTAGGTTGATGTCTGTAAACGGTGAAATTCACCCCATCATACTTGTTAAGGCCGTCTTCGGTTCCAAACCACATAAATCCTCGACTGTCCTTGATAATACAGGTTACCGAAGACTGTGATAGCCCATCTGCCATAGTGAGATGTTCAAACCTCGAAGACATATTTTGGGCATTGCCCAAAAAGATGGCCCAAAATAAAGATATGATGGTTGCATATACTCTCATCTGCACGCGAATAAACAGAACTCCCCCTAGCTTGCTGCGGGGTTTAGAGGAAAAGTATAAAAAACAACTGGTTTTTCATAACGATTTAAGAAAGCTGCCCAGAACACCCCGTTGCGGTACAATCGGCGTGTAACGATAGAAGCGCCGACGCAATTTGAAAAGCACCCAAGACAAGGTTACGAAGTAATTTGCCAAGGGGGCCATGACGGCCAAAAGGCTTTTCATTCTTTGTTCAAAAACATGTGGCCCCCACCTGTGGCCTATAGGGCAAAATAGAATCGAGGAAAGGTCGAATCGGAGCGCCCGATGGGGTAGTAAATCTTTGCGATTTCCGCTCTCGTTGGGTGACCGAAAAAAATAATGGCATTTTATCGATAAGCCCTATAATAATCTGTGCTTTTTTTAGTTATGATTGGGTAGGAAAGATTAGTACTTTGAAGCTTTATTTTCGTTTTTCTTTTTTTTTCATCTTCGGGATGCTTTTTCTATTGGGGTGCTCAACGCAAAAGGACGCTTTCCTGAACCGTAATTTTCATGCGCTGACGACCAAGTACAACGTACTGTACAACGGCAATATCGCCTTTGAGCAAGGGCGTGAAGAATTGCGCAATTCGTATCGCGATGACTTTTGGGAGGTACTGCCCGTCGAACGCCTTGAAGTGACCGATAAGATCAAACTTGATTCAGAAGACAATAATCCGAATTTCCTCATTGCTGAAGAAAAAGCGACCAAGGCCATACAGAAACATAGTATGGACATTAAGGATGAAGAACGCAATCCGCAAACCGACGAAGCTTTTTTGCTCTTGGGCAAGGCCCGTTATTTTGACCAAAGGTACATTCCTGCCTTGGAGTCTTTTAACTATATTCTCAGAAAATATGTGGCCAGCGACAAATTGAACGAGGCGACCATTTGGCGAGAAAAGACCAACATGCGGCTCGACAATCCGGAACTGGCCATCAAAAACTTAAAAAGGCTTTTTAAATACGAAGAGTTAAAAGATCAAGAATATGCCGATGCCAATGCCGTTTTGGCGCAATGCTATATCGATCTAAAGGCGCCCGATACGGCAATTCAAAAATTGAAAATTGCCCAAGCCTATACAAAAAAGAACGAAGAACGGGGGCGCTATCTCTTTATCATCGGGCAATTATACAATCGACTGGGCCACAAAGACAGCGCAAACTATGCCTTTGACAAGGTGATTGCCCTAAACCGTAAATCGCCAAGGGTTTATATGATCAATGCCCATTTGAAAAAAATACAGAACACAGAAATCACAGAGAACAATAAAGAAGCATTGTTTGAATACCTTACCGAATTGGAAGAAAACCGCGAAAACCGCCCCTTCTTGGGCAAAATCTATCGCGAGGTGGCCCAGTATCACAGGGCTATCGGATCAGACAGTCTTGCCTTGGTGTACTATAACAAATCATTGCGTGCCGATCAAGGAGAAAATAAATTGAACGCCCTGAATTATCAAAACCTGGCAGACTATCATTTTGACGGCAATGCCTACAAAACGGCCGGGGCATATTATGACAGTACCTTGACAAATTTGGTAGCGAACACCAAAAAATTTCGAAGTATCAAAAAGAAGCTTGACAATCTGGAAGATGTCATCAAATACGAAGATGTTGTGCAGCATGCCGATAGTGTCATTACGCTTTATGAAATGCCCGAGAACGAACGCACCACATATTTTGAAGAATATATCGCTGAACTGAAACGAAAAGATGAGGAGGCCGCAGAGGAAAAGGAAGAAAAGGCCAATAGTGGATTTGCAGCCTTTGCAGAGACCCAAGGCGGCAAACAGAACAAAGGCAAGTTCTATTTTTACAACATCACCAGCCTCGGTTATGGCAAGAATGATTTCAAGACCCGTTGGGGCGACCGTGTGCTTGAAGACGATTGGCGGTGGAGCAACAAAGCGCGAACAGGCCCCTCTGAGGCTACGGGCGAAGAAGTGGTGGCCGATACACAAAATGAAGGGGCGGTCACTGATGAACAGAAATATTCACCCGATTTTTATCTGGACAGGATTCCGACCGATGTAGCGGTCATCGATAGCCTTCGCGCAGAACGAAACTTTGCCAATTACCAATTGGGGTTGATCTATAAAGAAAAGTTCAACGAAAACCTTTTGGCCGCCGGTAAGTTGGAAACCGTATTGGAATCAAGCCCAGAAGAGCGGTTGATCCTTCCCTCAAAATACAATCTCTATAAAATCTATGAAGAGAGCGGCAGTGTGCTCTTGGCCGATCAGATGAAGCAAGACATCATTAGAAACCATCCAGATACACGTTATGCCGAGATTCTGCTCAATCCACAGGCAGTGCTCGCGGGCGACACCGATAGCCCTGATGCGCGCTATCTATCGCTGTATAAGATGTATGAAGGCCAGCAATTCCTCGAAGTGATTACCCAATCACAAGAAATGATCAACAAGTTTACGGGCGACCCCATTGTACCCAAGTTTGAAATGTTGAAAGCAAACGCTGTCGGTAGGCTGCAAGGCTTTGAGCCGTTCAAAGAGGCGTTGAACTACGTGGCCTTGACCTATCCGAACAATCCAGAAGGCAAAAAAGCCGAACAAATGATCGCCGATCAGCTTCCGAAGTTGGCGGCCAAAGAATTTTCACCAGAGACGGGTTCTTCGGGCACGGGCAATTGGAAAGTGGTCTTTCCATTTAAAATACGTGACAACGAAAAAGCATCTAAGCTCAAAAAACGGCTAGAAGGTGCCATTAAGGATTTGCGTTACAAGAACATTGTATCAAAAGATATTTACAATTTGGAAGACCAGTTTGTGGTCGTACATGGCTTCAGGTCAAGAGACTTTGCCCTGGGCTTTGCCGAACTCATAAAAAACAATAAGGACTACCGTATCAAAGACGAGAATTTTGTAATTTTATCTTCCAACTATAAAATCGTCCAGGTCCACAAAAACTTGGAAGATTACTTAGATCAACAGTTAACCCCAAAACCATAGAACATGTTTTCAGACAACAAAAGGCCCACTGACTTTGGCGCAGGCCAACCCAATCGAATCGAAAAGAATACCAAGATCAAAGGAGACATCACCTCTGAAGCTGATTTCAGAATAGATGGCAAGCTTGAGGGCAACGTGACCACTTCAGGTAAGGTCGTGATCGGCAAAGACGGCTACATCAAAGGCAAGGTAGAATGTGTAAACGCCGATATTGAAGGTAAATTCAATGGCGAGCTACAAGTGAAAGACTTACTTTCCTTGAAATCTTCGGCCACTATAGAGGGCACTGTCACCGTTTCAAAACTTGCCGTAGAGCCAGGGGCCACATTCAATGCCTCCTGCACTATGGGCAAAGCAAGTACTTCGACAAGTAGCGCTACCGCTACAAGCCCCAGTACTGCCTCGAGCAATTTCAAGTCTTCGGTACAGAGCGCCGCTTCCAGCAGTGCCAATAAAACAAATGAGCCAGCAAAAGCCACCTAAGAAAAAGAACAATCTCAAGAATGCTGCCATGCTTTCGGGCATCGCTTTTGAAATGGGTGCCATTATCTATTTGGCGGTCAAAGGGGGCAAATGGCTTGACGAACACTATCAGACAGAAAAAAGAATTTTTACCGTAATCGCCACTTTGTTGGGCGTTGCAATTTCTATTTGGGTAGTTTTGCAGCAGCTGAAACGAATCAAATACTGATGGCAAAACTGCCGCTCAATTTTTCACTCGCGCTATTGTCAAGCCTTATCTTGGCCTTTTGTATTCATCTAGGGATATTGAATACTTTGAATTTGCCCCTTTGGGGCAACTTGATCGTACTTTCATACCTACTCAATTTTGTATTGGCACTGGCCATTTTTCTTGGGCTGTATTTTCTTAGGAACAGACTGGGCAACTCGATGGGCTTTCTGTTCATGGCCGGAAGCCTTTTGAAATTCGTGGTC
This sequence comes from Allomuricauda sp., assembly GCA_028289745.1. Classification (GTDB taxonomy): domain Bacteria; phylum Bacteroidota; class Bacteroidia; order Flavobacteriales; family Flavobacteriaceae; genus Flagellimonas_A. The sequence goes on from JANQOD010000089.1 coordinate 12,832, forward strand.
TTTTTCTTGGTATTCTACCCCGTTTATAAAAGTGATGGCACTACGCAGGGGATCGAGTTCGCGGCCTTTTTTGTACCCTATGCCATAGCCCTTGTACTGGAGACTTATTTCACTTCAAAAATGCTCAAAAATCTGGGGGGAAAATAACCGAAAGACACCCCCTAAAATCCTTTGAAAATAAAGTGCTGTATGCTTTTTTCTTTTTACAAGAAAGACTTACATTTGCACCGATTTTTGAAGACCGATATTTTGAGCGCGATGCGAAAGACTTTTTTGAAGCACACATGGGTAGTCTTGGTGGTACTTTTGGGGCAGTTCTCCTTTGCGAAGGACAATGGCGGCCAAGAAGAGGGCAAAGACCTGAAGACCGAGATCAAGGAATACATCGACCACCACCTTCAAGACTCACATGACTTCAACCTTTTTTCGTACACCAAGGATAATGGCGACCATGTTTATGTAGGGTTTCCGTTGCCCGTTATTTTGTGGGATGATGGCCTAAAAATATTCTCTTCTTCGAAGTTTCACCATGGCGAGACCTTGGCCGAAGCTGATGGGCAACACTATAAACTCTATCACGGCAAGATATACAAGACAGATGCCGAAGGTACCATTGCCTATGATGAAGAGCACCATCCGACCAATGTAAGACCATTTGATCTATCCATTACCAAAAATGTGGTGATGATCATTGTCACCGGTCTTTTAATGCTGTGGTTGTTCTCAAGTTTGGCCCGGTCGTATGCCAAAAACAATGGCATTCCGACAGGCGTTGGTCGTTTCTTCGAACCTATTGTGCTGTACATCAGGGATGACATTGCACGACCGAATATCGGAGAGAAACGCTACAAAAAATATATGCCGTTTCTGCTGACCATCTTTTTCTTCATCTGGTTCTTGAATATGTTCGGGATGACTCCGCTGGGAATCAATGTAACAGGAAACATAGCGATTACAACGGCCTTGGCCATACTTACATTTTTAATCACAAATTTCACGGGAACCAAAGATTATTGGATGCACCAATTTAACCCTTTGGGAGATTCTTTGCCTTGGTACGGCAAGATACCGTTGTACATCATTTTGGTGCCGATCGAATTGTTGGGACTGATCATTAAGCCATTCTCACTGTTGATTCGTTTGTATGCGAACATGCAGGCGGGGCATATTGTCATTGGAAGTCTGATTGGCCTGATGTTCATTTTCAAAAGCTGGATTGGGAGTCCGATGTCATTCGGTCTGGCTTTTGCGATTATGCTGATCGAGGTATTGGTAGCACTGCTACAGGCGTATATTTTCACCATGTTGAGTGCGTTGTACTTTGGTTTTGCTTCTGAGGAACACGAACATGAGCATGAACACGAGGCGGAATTGTCTCATTGAATAAGGGTCATTGAACAAAGTTGAAATGGCAAATTGACAAATATTGAATTTTAATTTTTAAACTAGATAGATATGGAAATTCCAGTAATGGTAGGCGCAGGTTTGGTTGTTATCGGTGTTGGTCTTGGTATTGGTAGAATCGGTGGTTCTGCGATGGAGGCCATTGCCCGTCAACCTGAAGCTTACGGTAAGATCCAGACCGCGATGTTGATCGCTGCTGCGTTGATCGAAGGAATTGGTTTCGCCGCACTTTTTGCCGTGTAACCAGTCATCTAAGGGCAAAAGGCCGTAACGGTTGGTTGCGGCCCTTGCTTTGTTTAAAGAGTACCATATTAATAGTACAGACATGGAAAAGTTATTGGAAGAATTTTCACTCGGACTCTTTTTTTGGCAGACGATATTGTTCACACTGCTATTGTGGTTGTTGTGGAAGTTCGCATGGAAACCCATTCTAAAGGCCGTCAACGACCGCGAAGAGGGCATTAAAAATGCGCTGGAAGCCGCAGAGGAGGCCAAAAAGGAAATGCAGAACGTGACCGCCGACAGTGAAAAACTGTTGAAAGAGGCCCGTGCAGAGCGTGAGGTCATGCTAAAAGAAGCCCGTGAGATCAAAGAAAAAATGATCACTGACGCCAAAGAACAGGCCCAGATCGAAGGCGATAAGATGATTAAGCAGGCCCAGGCCACAATCGAGAGCGAGAAAAAAGCCGCAGTGGCCGATATCAAGGAGCAGGTGGCCAACCTTTCCATCGATATTGCAGAAAAGGTCATCAAAGAAGAACTGTCTGACAAAAAGAAGCAACTGAAATTGGTCGACGATATGTTGGGCGATGTTAAGTTGAATTAGTAATAGTAAAAAGTTGATCGTTAAGGGGTGAAAGGCCAATAGCGGCGAAACCCAATAACGATTGACCAATAATAACCATTGCGAATAGAATGAGCAATACTAGGGCGGCCATACGATATGCCAAGGCAATGCTTGATCTGGCGGTTGAAAAGAAAACAGCTGACAAGGTCGAGAAAGACATGCAAGAGGTAAAGGCTACCATAGCCGGGAGCGGTGAATTGCGCCAGTTATTGGATAGCCCCGTGGTGAAGACCGAACTCAAGCAAAAAACCTTGTTCGAGGTTTTCAAGAAAAGTGAAAAAATCACGGCCAACCTGATTGAAACCCTGACGCACAATAAGCGCATAGGGCTTTTGGGCGAGGTGGCAAACCAGTACATCGGCCTTTACGAAAAAATGAAGGGTGAAGATGTGGCCCATGTAACCACTGCGGTACCCTTGACCCCAGACATGGAAAAAAAGGTACTCGCCCAGGTCAAGAAAATCACAAAAAACAAGGTCACCCTAGAGAACGATATTGATGAAAGTATCATCGGAGGGTTCATACTCAGGGTCGGAGACCTTCAGTACGATGCCAGTGTGGCCAACAAATTGAACAAGTTAAAAAGAGAATTTACAAATAGTCTATAAAAATGGCGGGAGTAAAAGCAGCTGAGGTATCAGCAATATTGAAAA
>JANQOD010000099.1 GCA_028289745.1 Allomuricauda sp.
CTCAAACTAAGGATGAAGCCGTCCGTCAATTGGCGGACGGCTTGCTTTTAAAGACTAAAAAAATAAAAATGAAGAAGTCACGTATTATCATGGCGTTGGCAGCCTTATTGCCCCTGTTACTATTTGTTTTTCCCTTGTGGAAGATAACTTTGGAAGCACCCCAATACCCTACTCCATTGGGTATGTACATTCACATCAACGACTTTTCAGATGCCAACCCCCATGACATCAAAAACATAAACCTCATGAACCACTATGTGGGCATGAAGTATATACCCGATGCCATACCTGAATTCAAGATATTTCCGATAGGCATCATCATCACTACGGTCATAGGATTGGTAATCGCCTTCAAGGCCAACTACAAATGGTTTCTTTATTGGTTCATCATGATGGTTTTGGTCAGTACCGCGGGCCTAATAGATTTTTATATATGGGAATATGACTATGGCCATGATCTAGACCCCAAGGCCATAATGAAATTCACAAATCCAGATGGGTCGGTCATGGGCTTTCAGCCTCCATTTTTTGGTTCTAAGGATATTTTGAATTTCAGGGCACATTCATACCCGCAATTGGGCGCCTACTGCTTGGCACTTGGCATTGCCTTAGGACTTATTTCTTATTTTGTGGGGAAAAAAGAGCGCAATTGAAATGTCGAAAAATGTGCTGCCCCAATAATCGAGATCGAAGTGCCTCGAAACTATTCAGGTCATTTTTTTGCACATGCCCCATGGGTTTGATCCGAAATGGTCTGTTCGTTTTCGTGCTCTTTCTGGGTGCTTGCAGTACGAAGCCCCGACCCATTGACTATGGTACCGACGGTTGCCATTTCTGTCGCATGACCATTGTTGATCGACAGCATGCCGCACAAATCGTCACCCAAAAGGGCAGGATCTATAGCTTTGATGCAATCGAGTGCATGGTGAACCATTTGAAAGATATCGATAGTGGCACCGTTGCCCTTTTCTTGGTCAATGACTACACCCAGCCTGGTGAATTGATCGATGCCAAAACATCCACTTACCTCATCAGCGAGGGTATACCCAGCCCCATGGGTGAATTTCTGTCGGCTTTTGAAAACAAAGTCGATGCCCAAAACGCCCAAAAAGAACATGGAGGAGAGCTGTATTCTTGGGAGGAATTGTTGAACCGGTTCAGCCCATGAAGATGTATGAAGTAAAAGAGAGCATAAAGACACAACCATACGATGGTCTGCAGATAACAAAACTGCTCAAGAACGACACTTTCGAAGTGCTTTGCATCAGTTTGGAAAAAGATGCGGTTTTTCCTGAACATACTTCACCGACAGATGCACTGTTGGTGGTCATTGAGGGTACGATCGATTTTCATATAAACGAAAACTGTTTTCGATTGAACGGGCAAGAACATTTTTCGTTTCCGAAAGACGTTGCCCACTGGGTCAAGGCAAAAGAGAACAGTAAATTTCTGATTGTTCGGTGATATGGCAACAAAAATGGTCATCTTCGCACATATTCTTGCGGCAACGGTCTGGACAGGGGGCCATCTGGTGCTTTCAATAGGTTTTTTGCCCCGTGCGCTCCGTCAAAAGAATTTCGACCTCATCGAGAATTTTGAATCGAAATATGAGCCCGTTGGTATGCCCTCGCTGTTGATTCTTTTCGTGACCGGTCTCTATTTGGCCTTCACTTATGCACCTGATTTTTTTGATTTTAATTGGAACGACCATCATACAAGGCACATAGCAATCAAATTGGCACTATTGCTGGCAACAATTTTCCTGGCCGTGCATGCCCGTTTTTTTCTGTTTCCCAGAAAAGCCCTAAAACCTTTGGCTTGGCATATTGTTTTGGTTACCTTAATCTCTGTGCTGTTTGTCTTTGTGGGATTTAGTGCAAGAAGCGGAGGACTATTATGAGAAAGAATATATCGCCAGCTGTTTTGATATGTGGCCTGTTCATATGGCTGATCTGTCCCAAAAACCTGAACGCCAAACAAATCGTATGCCCCGTTTGTGAGATTTCTTCGATCAAACAAGCCATTGAAATCGCCGCGGCCCATGACACCTTGCTGATCAAAAAGGGAACGTACAAAGAATTCAACATTCTCATTGACAAGCCCCTTACCCTTTTGGGTGAAAACTATCCTGTAATCGACGGTGAAGACAAAGGTGAAATCATTCGGATCGAATCAGACAATGTGACCGTAGACGGCCTTTTTATCATCAATGTGGGCACTAGTTATACTGCTGACCATGCGGCCATACGCGTGGTAAAGAGCGAACACTTTGTAATTCAGAACGTAGTGCTCGAAAAACTCTTTTTTGGCATCTATCTCGAAAAATCAAACAATGGCAAGGTGTACCACAACAAAATTATCGGCGATGCGGTAAATGAATATAACTCTGGCAATGGCATACAACTGTGGTACTCGCATAATGTGGTGGTCGACCGAAACATTGTGCAGGGCACTAGAGACGGCATCTACCTTGAATTTTCAGATAACGTCGCCATCAAAGACAACATCAGCTCGAACAATCTTCGATATGGCCTTCACTTCATGTTCTCGAATGACGATGTCTATACCGACAATGTTTTCGAGAACAACGGGGCCGGTGTGGCGGTCATGTTCTCAAAACGAATTACAATGCACAACAATATCTTTCGCAAAAATTGGGGAACGGCCTCATATGGCATGCTGCTGAAAGAAATCTACGATGCCGAGATAACCGGTAACACCTTTGAAGAAAACACCATAGGCATCAACATAGAGGGTTCTAACCGAATCAAATACAGAAACAATGAATTCGCCAATAATGGCTGGGCCATAAAAGTAAGGGGGGCCTGCTATGCGAATACATTCGAAAACAACAACTTTCTTTACAATTCTTTCGATATCTCTTATAACAGCAAGGTGAACGATAATGTATTCAGCCAAAATTATTGGAGTGGCTATACGGGCTATGACTTAAACAATGATGGTGTAGGTGATGTTCCCTATCGTCCCGTAAAACTGTTTTCATATATTGTGAACCGTACCCCCGAGACAATCGTACTTTTACGTAGTCTGTTTATGGATATCATCGACTTTTCTGAAAAAGTATCACCGGTTTTCACTCCTGATAACCTGGTCGATGCAGAACCTTTAATGAAGCGGGCAGAATGATCCATATAGAGAACCTCCATAAAAGATTCGGAAAGAACCAAGTACTATCAGGGGTCGACCTCAACATAGAGAATGGTGGCATCTATGCCATTTTGGGCCCCAACGGGTCGGGCAAGACCACACTCATCAAAAGCATTCTCGGAATGGTAATTCCGAATCAAGGGAATATTTCAGTACTCGGCCAAAACGCCGTAAACAGCTGGAGATATAGACAGCAAATCGATTATCTGCCACAGATAGCGAACTTTCCGAGCAACATAAGGGTCAAAGAATTGGTTCGTATGATCAAAGACCTACGCCAAAAAGACAGCAACGAAAAGAAATTGATAGCGCTGTTCAAATTAGAGCCTTTTCTGAACAAAAAATTGGGCACGCTCTCTGGGGGCACCAAGCAAAAGGTAAACCTTGTGCTCACCTTTATGTTCGACAGCCCCTTGATGATATTGGACGAGCCCACCACTGGCCTAGATCCAGCATCACTGATCCAGTTGAAAAAATTGATACAAGAAGAAAAGGCCAATGGCAAAACTTTATTGATCACCACCCATATCATGCAGTTTGTGGAAGAAGTGGCCGATGAGGTCATCTATTTGCTTGAAGGCCAAATATTCTTTAAGGGCACCATAGATGACCTGAAGAAAAAAACGGGCCAAGCCGATGTTGAACATGCCATAGCGGCCATTGCAACCGAGACCAGAGATGCTTAAAATATTGAAATACAGTTTTTATGACCTTATGCGCAGCCGATGGAGCTATGTTTACTTTCTCTTCTACCTAGTACTAGGGTTTGTACTTCTATTTTTGAACAATGACCTCTCAAAGGCGGTCATTACCCTGATGAATATCATCATCGTACTCGTACCTTTGATCGGTACCATCTTCGGGGTCATGTACTATTATAACTCAAAGGAATTTACCGAACTGTTGTTGGCACAGCCCTTGAAACGCTCGACCATCTTTTTGGGACAGTATTTTGGGGTCGCAGGATCCTTGACCCTAAGTTTGGTACTGGGGCTGGGTATTCCATTTATACTCTACGGACTCTTTAGAAGCGATGCCATTTTCAATTTTGTGCTTTTATTGGTGATTGGTGCCTTTTTAACACTGATCTTCACTGCGTTGGCATTCAATATTGCCCTTTCAAACGAAAACAAGATCAAGGGTTTTGGGTATGCCGTATTGCTCTGGTTGTTCTTGGCCGTAATCTATGATGGGCTGTTCTTATTGTCGCTCATTATTTTTGAGGAATATCCTTTGGATACCTTTTCTTTGGCCGCGACCATGTTCAACCCCATTGACTTATCGCGTACCCTGATCTTGCTCAAATTGGACATTTCTGCGCTATTGGGCTATACCGGGGCCGTATTCAAGAAATTCTTTGGCACCGATCTGGGTCTTATCGTATCATTGGCGGTCTTATTGCTATGGACAGTGCTGCCTGTTCAACGATTGGCTTTTAAGGCCAAAAGAAAGGATTTCTAGCACCCTATATCCAAAACCATTCACCCAAACCCTGACATTTGTCATAGTTATAACAGATATATGGTGATAACTTGAAATTGGAAATCCAAAATCCAGCGTCATGAAAAAAAGTGTCCCGGTATCCCAGATAATGACAAGAAACGTGGTGACGATTAGTGTAACCGATGATTTGGTCACTGCTGAAGAACTCTTCAAAAAACACCGTATTCGACATATACCCGTTAAATCGGGCAACGATGTGCAGGGCATGTTGAGCTATACAGATCTTATGCGCATCAGTTTTGCAGACGCCATTGACGAGCATGAGCAAGAAGTCGATACCATGGTGTACAATATGTTCACGATTGAACAGGTCATGGCAAAAAATGTGATCAGTGTCACATCAAATACCACCATACAAGACACTGCAAGATTTTTGGCACGGAGAGATTTTCATGCACTGCCCGTTATCGATAACGGAAAGCTCGTTGGCATAGTGACCACCACAGATCTGATCAATTATCTGTTGGAGCAATACTAGCTTTTGGCTTTTTTAATGAGTTTCAAGGCCCAATCATAATGACTTGATGTGGCTGAAACCAGATAAGCCCCTAGAGAGGTACTGCCCGTCCACCCATATTTCTTCTTGGTGAACAATTCTTCGTCAGAATGGCTTTCGATAATATGGTAAACCTCGCCAAATGAACTTCTCAACAGGGACTTTATCTTTTCTAAACCTGTATCTGAATACTTTTTTCGAATTTCTTTGTTAAGCCCGGGAAGCGTTCTCCAGGTATATCCCTTAGCTGGCATTTCGGGCTTATCACCTGTCATTCCTACGCTGTACCACTCTAAGAACATAAGATGCCAATGGTGCAAGTGTGCCAGCACATCCCTGATGTTACGGTTCAAGGTTCCTTTAGGAAATTCCCTTGACTGTTCTTCTTTAGGGCAATCTTCAACATAGGCCACAAGTTTTTCAAAGTTGGCACGGGCAAGTTTTGACAGTTCTTCCTTGGTCTTTGGTCTAGGCATAGGAGGTGTAATTTTTTGCCACACTGAGTGCCCGTAGCGATTCTTTCTTTTTTGACACATGGGCATTCATCTTGCGCAAGATGGTTTTCAGCATTTTGATGGCATCGAGAATATATGGCCCTTTATTGAGCATCACACATTCTGCCCTGGCCCCCCGGGCCGCGTCGCTGATCTCGGCCCGTGTCGGAATACCCTTTTTTGCAAGTGTCTCCAAGACCTGGGTAGCCCAGATCACGGGTACATGGGCCGCTTCACAAAGCCATAGCAACTCATCTTGCACCTCTGAAATACGTTCAAACCCCAATTCAACGGCTAGATCTCCCCTGGCGATCATCACGCCGATACTAGGTCGGTGCATGCCTTGAAAAAGAATCTCGGGCAAGTTTTCAAAGGCCTCTCTATTCTCTATCTTAAAGACCACGCCCAGGTCAGTGGCCCCGAGCTGGTCAAGTCGATCATAAAGGTATTGCACATCATTACGTGACCGAACAAACGAATACCCGATTATATCGGCATGGGCACAGGCAAATGGCAACAATTTTTCGTCCACATCGGTGAGCGCCGGCAAATTGAGCTTTGTATCGGGCAAATTGATACCTTTCTCACGGCCCAATTTCTTCTTGTAGCATTCGTCGAGCAGTACTTCGGCCGAATCTTCCGTTTTTGAGATTATATGCCCCTTGATGACCCCATCATCAAAAAAGATCCGGTCACCCACCTTGACGTCATCAATGATCTGTGGTTGCAATACTTCAACAATCGTGCTTTTTTCATGCTTCACGTCTACTAAAGCCAAATCATTTGACTTTCTTAACACAAGGGTTTGGCCCTTATCAATTTTTGTTTTGCGCTTTGGTTTGCCCTTTTTTGCCTGATCAAAGATTCTGCCTACCCTTATTTTTGGTCCACTGAGATCGATATAGATTTTTATTTTTCTTCGGCGTTCCTTATTGATCTGCTGTAGGTTTTCAATCATTTTTGTCCATTCCTCAACAGTGCCATGCCCTAGATTAATGCGGGCAATGTCCATCCCTTTTTGTACCATGGCCCTGAGCAATTTTTGGTCTGTGGCCGCCTCTGACGGCAAGGTCACCATGATCTGCGCCCTATGCTTTTTTCTGCCACGGCCAAACAGTTCATCAGCATGTTTTTTTATCAACTTCTTACTTTGTTGATAGCCCAATGGAGCATATTTTTCAAGGTCGGAGACCGGTTTTCCCTGCAGTACCTTCAGGTTTTTGACAACATTTATCAGGTTGGCATGAACATACCCCTCAACGGTTCGCAATGAAGATATGCCCAATTCTGAAAGCTTGTCATGATACTTTCGAAGGTCATGGCTGCGAAGCACAAGATATTTATAAAGGTTCTTGGCACTAGGGGCATAGTTCTCATGAACATTCGCCGAAACCAGATCTGCAAAGGGGTCTGCTCGAGCCAATTCCTCAAGAATTTCGGTCAATTCTTCTTCTAAACGCCGTATGCCCATTGCAAAGATTTTATTACATCAAAACATTAGCTTTTCAAATAGCAAAGAATAGGTCAGCTACTGCCATTAAACCGCACATAGGCCGCCTCTTTCAATGTTTCTTGATGGTCGGGATGGGCAATTGAAATCAAGGCCTTCGCGCGCTGTTTTAGGTTCTTTCCATAGAGATTCACCACTCCATATTCGGTGGCCACATAATGTACGTGGGCACGTGTGGTGGTCACACCGGCACCCTGTTTTAAAAAGGGCACTATTTTCGAAACCCCTTTGTTGGTGGCCGACGATATGGCAAAAATCGGCTTGCCCCCTTCTGAAAGCGAAGCGCCCCGAATGAAATCCATTTGACCACCGACGCCAGAGAACTGATAGCTTCCGATGGTATCGGCACACACCTGGCCTGTAAGATCGATCTCTATGGCACTGTTGATGGCCGTTACTTTTGGGTTTCTTCGAATTCTGGCGGTATCGTTGGTGTAACCAGAATCCCTAAAGTCACAAATCGGGTTATCATCAATAAAATCATATAGTTTTCGAGAGCCTACCGCAAAACAGCTGTTGATTTTCCCTCGTTTGACCGCTTTTAACTTGCCCGTGATCACCCCGCTTTCCAACAAGGGCAATACGCCATCTGAAAACATCTCGGTGTGAATGCCCAAATCTTTGTGGTTGTTCAGGTTAGACAATACGGCATTCGGTATGTTGCCAATACCCATCTGCAGGGTGGCCCCATCTTCAATGAGCGAGGCTACATTGGCCCCTATCTTATGGTCCAGTTCAGAGATTTCAGTGGGATTGTGTTCATGTATGGGTCGATTCACCTCAACGGCACATTCTATCTCGTCGATATGTACAATGCCCGTACCGTGGGTTCTAGGCACATAGGGATTGATCTGTGCAATAATCTTTTTGGCGGTCCTGACGGCCGGAAGCGCTATATCTACCGATACCCCCAACGAGCAATATCCATGTACATCGGGCACGGAAACCTGAACAATCGCCACATCTATGGGCAAGTATTCAGACCTGAACAATCGGGGGATCTCACTCAAGAATATGGGAATATAATCGGCTTTCAGTGTGTTGACGCTTTTTCTCACGTTGCCCCCAACGAAACAAGAATTCAAATGAAAGCTGTCGTTGTAGGGTTCTTGTGTATATTTCGCATTGCCCTCGGTATGTATGGAAATGATCTCTACATTTTCAAGTTCAGCATGCCTTTCACATAGTGCGTCAATAAGTTCATTTGGGGTCATGGCCGCCCCTTGAATAAAGACACGGTCACCCGATTTTACGGTTTTTACGGTTTCTTCTGCTGTTGTAATTCGCATTGTAATCTATTTGTTTTTTATCATTCCATAAAAATGGGAACCCATAAGTGATATGGATTTTTGCTTTCGCAGGAATGACAGTAGTTGTCAAATTCAAATTTTCAAGGTTGATGGCACTCCATTTCTGCAGATACCATATGCGTGTGTACTGGTTTTGGTGATACATACGGAATACCCAGGCCCAGCCCCCTTAAAATGAACAAGGTTCCGATAAGTATCACAAAAATCGGGATCAATTTCTGAATCTTGGCCTTCATCGGGGCTTTCAACCATCCCCCGACATATACGGCCGTGGTCATCAACGGAATGGTTCCTAGACCAAAAAGTGCCATATAGCCCGCCCCATGAATAGGATTGCCAAGGGCAATGGCCCCCAACAAGGCCATATAAACAAGTCCGCAAGGTAGAAATCCATTCAAAAAACCGATGGTCAGAAAAGTGTCGGGCGTTCTCTTTTTAAGGGCTTGGCCCAGTCTTGACTTCACGCTTCCCAAAAACATATATATCGGTTTGGCCAGATTATATTTTTTGAAATATCTGCCGGGCACCAAAACCAAAAGTATCATGACGGCCCCGATCAAAATTGAAAGCTTTTGCTGCGCCCCAAAAAGATAGAGGCCCTTGCCCACAAGACCGAAGGCAAACCCCATTAGGGCATAGGTCAATATCCTCCCAAAATGATAGATGGAAAGTTGCATGGCTTTTTTGACCTCGTTTTCCCTATCCAAAGGCAACATAAAGGCGATAGGGCCGCACATGCCCAAGCAGTGTAGGCTTCCTAAAAATCCTAATATGGCCGCTGATAGTATCATACTCAGTAATTCAACTTTTCTTTGTGCAAAAAGGACTTATTTTTGTGTTTCCATTGCACGGCAATGTCCCACCGACCGTCTAGCAGGCGATTGTCAGGTATGAGCAAATGTGTATTGGACAAACTTATAGGAAAGTTAAAATCCAAATGCCTGTTC
>JANQOD010000268.1 GCA_028289745.1 Allomuricauda sp.
TCTTTCATGTGCCAAAGCAACATACTGTCATATGATCCCGAATTCAGTTCAAGGGCCATTGCTGGCTGCGGTGTGCCAGCTTTTTCGCTCGCTTTTATGAAGTAGTCTTGAATGATAGACTGGGCCTTGTCATAGGTGCCCGGTTTATAGTCGACCAAAACGATATTGTACCATTGTGGGTTGTCGTACTTTTTTGCGGCCATTTCTTGCGAAAGCAAATCCTGCGCTCCGAATAGCAGGCAGATGCCCAGACCGATAATTTTGATACTTTTCATTGTGTATAAATTTGATGTTCGATAGTTATTAAGGCTTTGAAATCAAATTGAAATTCAATTTCAATAGTTGGCTCTTATTCTTCTGTTTCTTTTGGCACTAGGCTACTTAAATCAAAATAATCTGACATGGTGGCAATTTTGCCATCTTCATTAAATGAGGTCAGGTTGAAGAACTTCACACCGACCTCTTGCCCACTTTCTGCATGTGTGGCGGTCCATGTGCCATACACCCGAATTACATTGGGGCTCTTTGTAGCGGTCTCTTTAGGGTAATGGGAGCCTGAATAGAAGCCCCCCACTATTGAATCTGCAGTGACCACGCCTTCTTGATATCTTATGTTGTCAAAACCGTCATGATAGCCTTTTATGGCCGCAAGAAATTCTTCTTTGCCCAACCATTTGTTGCCATTATAGCTTGGTGGGCTCCATAACACCGAATCGGCCAACATCGCTGATTGGGCCTCTAAGTTCTCATCACAATGCGCTTGAAAAAAAGCGCGGATGGTTTCCACCTTTTTGTCAAAAGCTGCATGATCGAGAGCAGATTCTTCATTCGTATCAGTGGTTTCGGTCTCTGTTGAGGTTGTCGTTTGTTTACAGGAAATTACCGCCAACAGGGCAATCACCATTAGACTTTGCAATACTGCTTTTTTCATTGTTCGTTGATTTTAGCTATTATGCGATTGATTATTCAGATGCGGTATTCTCTTCCATCATTTTGGCCGCTGCCGCTATTTTTTGAAGCTCCAATACCACTTCGGTCGGATCCCAATAGCCATACTCCTTGACGATTTTGCCATCGGTAAATTTATAGGTAAGGTGTATGGGTATCGTAACCTCCTTGTCAGTGGCCGCAATGGTACCTTGCCAATTGAGCCAACAATTCACCCAGGTTTCGCCGTTGTCGGGCACTACCATTTCGTACTCTTGATTCTCGTCAAGAAACCCGCGGTTTGAATAATTTGCATCATTCTGTTCGTGGTATGCTATAGTTTCACTTGGTGATAGTGGATTGTCTTTGGTATTGTAAAAGGTCTTCGAAGTATCGGCATAAATACTGATGTCGTACGTTTTGGCATTGTAGTTCGCAATCAGTTTTTTGACAGTGTCAATTTCGGGTGAATTTTGGGTGTAACGTTGGGGCCCTTGATTGCAGGCAAAGAATAGCAATACTGCCATCCCCAAAAAAAATGTTCTTTTCATTGTTTTGTCGATTTAAAGTTGATAGATAAGGCCCTGGCTTAGGCCAGGGCGTATTGATTATTGTTTATTTAGAAGGTGAATAGGCCATGTCAGGTCTCATTCTAGCTTCAAATTGCTCATATTTTGACAGGCTGCTTCTAAACGTATTATATAGCTTTTGCCATTCATCGCCCAGCATGGCATTATTTGATGAAATTTTTGCCGCATAGTCGGCGGCATCTTTTGCAGCAACGGCAACCATATAGAATTCACCACGGGTACCAAACCCGCTTTTATATACCCGATAATGCAATTTAGAACCTTTGCCCTCGAACATTTTTTTGATGGCCTCTACCTTTTCTTTCACGGCTGCTCTATCTCCGGGGGTATAGTGAAAATAATGGAACTTTCGATAGGGTTCTCCCTCTGGGGTCAATGTCAGTCCATCAGGCATATAAGAAAGTTCTTCATCTAGATGTATGATGTAATTCTGTTCAATGTCATAGCATTTGTCCATCTTATTGAACAAGTC
>JANQOD010000113.1 GCA_028289745.1 Allomuricauda sp.
GAACGTCGGGGTCAACTGCTCTCTGCCGAATCGTTCCAATTCGGTGGGTTCGGTATTTTCTAAAAGGGTCAAGGGACGAAAGGCCATGATTTTGCCAGAGGGTTCCTTCTGCTCTTGACCAAGGCCTACCATTGAAAAAAGCACAAAATAAAATGTGCACAAAATTTTTGATGAAATTCCCATAATAGTGTTAGTCTTCAATATGGCCGCTGGGCACTCCTTTTACGTTTAAATCCGTTAAGATTTTGTAATTGTCCTTTAACATGGCCCATTTATCACCAAACTTGCCATCTACCACATTAAAGTACCAAGCTTCCTGCCAACTTACCGACTGGTCTTTGGCCTCAATGCCCCTCACCACTTCAAAACCCTTACCGTAATCATAGGTCTTCGAATAATTTGCGTTGATTTTGAGCCATGCAATGGCTTCGTTGCCATCGATGGTCATATGCTCTATTTTGGTGGTATAATTCGGAAAAGATGCCCTGAATTCAGCATGTTGCGCCAAAAAAATATCGGTTTCTTCGCCTTGCACCAAAAAAGGCATAATATCTTCCCTCCAGGTCGCTCCAGTAATCGCAATAAGATAATCTTCAATGAATTTCTTGGTCTCAGCTTCTTGGGCTTGCTTTGCTTCAAATTGTGTAAGGGCCAACTGTGCCCTTTCCAGTTCTTCTGAAATTTTTGTGTTGGTGCATGACCAAAAAACAATGGCCAGGCACAGTGTCGTTATATTGGTTTTCATCAATTGCCTTTTAATGTGTTTCTTCTTTGGGCATTATCCCCAATTGTTCCATTAAAATCATTTGGTCGGCCAGCAACCAATGGTCTGAAATTTTTCCGTTTTCAATGGTGTATCGAATAATGAATGGTAAATCCATCTTTTTCCCTGTTGGCGGAATTCCATTTAAAGCTCCATTATGTATACCGGTGGCCCTGCCACGAACCACCACCTTACCGCCCTCGGTCACCATCTCTTCGATGAAGAGTTCATACTTGGGAAAAGCCCCTTCAAAAAATTGGATGTGTTCTATGAGTTTTTCATCATTGGTAAATTGTTCGCACAGTTCGCGGGTCTTTTCCGCACCTGATATGGCATTGAAATATCGAATGATAAATTCCCTATTTTTCTTAAGATTTTCCATAGTGTCAATTCATTAGCGTTACAACTGCTTCAAAATTAGAATGTAAGAACATTGTACAATTGATCACAGGTTGCACTTTTTTGTCATTGGGTTGCAGTTATGCCACCAAACTAGATGGGTTCATGCCAAACTGCTTTTTAAACGAGCGGGTAAAATGGCTCACATTTGAAAAACCCACAGAGTAGCTCACCTCGGTCACATTAAAATCCACTTTTTTGCTCTGTAAAAGGCGTTTGGCTTCCTCTAAGCGGGTGAATTTAATGTACGTGCTGGGAGACATTTGTGTGAGCTGCTTCACCTTTCTGAACAACTGGGCCCTGCTCAGGGCCATCGCATCTGCCAAGCCATCTACCGAAAAACCACAATTGTCTAAATTGGCATTGATAACCGCATTTACCTTTTTCATGAATACACCATATTCAGAGCCTTTTGCCTCTGCCGCCTCCTGAATCTTGTCCGTATTATCGAAGTGGTTGGTCAGCCGTTTATGGATTGTACTAAAATATTGTGGATATTGTTTGGGCAGCAAATTATGCTTACCGTTGAGATTTACGGTCATTTTTTCTTCGGCAATGGGAATCTCCACCACAAAGCGGGTGCCCTTGGGAAGTTCTTCAATTGAAAGTCCGCCGGATACCGAAGCGATAATTTCTCCCAACTTTGAAAGGTTGACCCCTGTATTTTCAATGACAAGCATACATTTATCAATACCCACATCACAACCGCCAATACTCACATTGATTTGATACGACTGCGGGGTAAAGGTGATTACCCTGCTCAACAGCATGGTAATCTCTGACAGTACTTTTTGAGGATTGTAAGAAGCATATAGGGTTTCTACCTTTGGCTGAAAAGTAAGTTCCACATCCTGCGCTTGGGCGTAGGGTACCAGCCCCGTGACCAAACCCCTAAAAAGTGGAATCAAATCGGCCTGGACATCAAAATCCATCAAATACCATTTTTAGTTAATGTTGGGAGATGTTCT
Organism: Allomuricauda sp.; assembly: GCA_028289745.1. Lineage (GTDB taxonomy): Bacteria > Bacteroidota > Bacteroidia > Flavobacteriales > Flavobacteriaceae > Flagellimonas_A. The sequence continues at coordinate 2,131 of JANQOD010000113.1, forward strand.
AAGTTAGCAAAAATCTGACATTACTCTTCATGGTTGAGTAAGAACAAACTGATTTCAACATCTGTTAACAATTGCCTAAAGTATTGATTTGTAATGATTTTGTGATATTTCAATGGGTTATTTGCCCTTGACAAGATTCATTAACTAAAAACCGTAATTTTGATACCACTAAAAACCCGTATGCCCACGCACGAGCTACAACCAGAAAATTGGGTCGACCGCTATGCCGATTATCTCTTTAACTATGCAATAGCAAGGGTAAGCGATTCTGAATTGGCTAAAGACCTGGTTCAAGAAACGTTTATCGCGGGTCTCAAATCGGCAAAAAACTATAAAGGCGATGCTGCTGAACGTACGTGGTTGATAGCCATTTTAAAAAGAAAAGTCATTGACCATTACCGAAAAATAAATTCAAAAAAGGGTAAGGCCGAGGTAAGGATCAACTATTCGACAGATGAAGGCGATGGTGATTGGTTGGAAGAACGTGTTGCCGATCCCTTTGGTAAGGGAGGTGATCATGTCATTGAAAATGAGGAATTGGGATTGGCCATTCAAGAGTGCATTGCCAAACTGCCAAAAAAACAGGCAAAGGTGTTCAACATGAAAACCATTCAGGGCATGAGTACGGAAGATATTTGTAATGAATTGGGTATTAATCCGTCCAATCTGTGGGTGATGATCCATAGGGCACGTACGGCGCTCATGGGATGTATGAATGAAACATGGTTTTAGACGTATGAAAATATTTCGTGAAAAGGCAAAGGAAATTTGCACCAAAAGTCAATATGGAGAAGCAACCTGGTGGGAATTACTTCAACTTAATCTGTTTTTATTTTTATGGAAGGAGTGTGCTGAATTCTCTGCAAAAAACACAAAGCTTACGTCTTTGTGCGAACAGGCCAACCTGCATGTGATTTCTGAGGAAGAGAAAAAAGCCATGAAAGAACAGCTTAAGGATTGTTAAAGTACCATTTTCAATAGTCTTATTGACAAAACCCATAAAATCGGTATCCCCTCTACCCAAAAGGAAGAAAAGTATCGAGATTGTTTTTCTCTGGTCGTGTAAATGACCAAAAGAAGGATCGAGGTCACGAATGACCTTCCTATCAGTTCAATACCTTGAATATCGTCTTTTAAAAAGGTCAATACGAAGAATAGAACGGCCAAAAAATACCCTAGTCTCTTTGTTGCTTTCAGACCCAATCTTTGCGGTATGGTGTTCATTTCGGGATAATCAAATGTCATATCACGCACTTCGAAAGGTAGCGTGAGCACCAAAACCAGTAGAAATCGCTGAATGAGCAATATCCATACATCCCAACTGTACGATACATGTGCATCGATAATGGGCAAAATGACCGTAAAGCCCGTCCATACCAAAGCCACAATAAGAATCTTCAGTACGCCAAGACTTCTCAAATTATTGCCATTGGGCCTTACAGGCAGTGCATACATGACAGAAAACATCGTCAACACAAATATGACAATCAAGACATCTAGCGACAGTTGAACCGCAAAATAGGCCATGACCGCAAAGCATACGAAGCTGAAGGCTTGGATGATTTTGTGATATCTATTGTCAACTATCAAATACTTTTCTGCCTTAACCCCATACTTAATGAAATTATAACAGACAATAGTGCTCAACATTATGAACCCGGCCAAAAACAAATTGTGGGGCAGCCCCAAGACCTGCAAGGTCATCAAATATAGTGACAGTACTGCCAAGGCCACATGAATACTGGCATCGATATAAAAATCAAAGAGTACCTTAAGATGTTTCACCCTACAAAAATAATAGAAGAACAATAGGCCATGTTTCAGGTAAAAAATTTTGGGCGCCCACAAAGGAAATTGATGCCCTTTTCATCAAATTAATGCCTAATTTTGTCCAACTTTTTTGATAGCTCATGAATACTGAAATTTTTGCGTTACGCCACATTGGCATAAGAGAAAAAGATTTTCCAAAAATGTTTGCGACCATAGGGGTTGATTCTATGGAACAATTGATCCATGAGACGATACCTGATGACATTCGTTTGAAAAAAGACTTGGCTTTGCCCAAGGCCATCAGTGAACATGAATTTCTAACACATCTTCAAGAACTTTCCAAAAAAAACAAGGTTTTCAAGAGCTACATCGGGCTGGGTTATCATGAAAGCCTGACCCCATCGGCAATCAAGAGAAACATCTTGGAAAATCCCGGTTGGTATACCGCCTATACCCCATATCAGGCCGAAATTGCCCAAGGAAGACTTGAGGCCCTTTTGAACTATCAGACCATGGTCTGCGATTTAACCGGTATGGAGGTGGCCAATGCCTCACTTTTAGATGAAAGTACCGCAGCGGCAGAAGCCATGACCATGTTGTTCGATCTACGGTCGCGACAACAAAAGAAAGATAACGTTACCAAATTCTTTGTTTCCGAAGAAGTATTGCCCCAAACCCTTTCACTCTTACAGACACGTTCGACTCCCTTGAGTATTGAACTGGTCGTGGGCAACCATGAAAAATTTAGTTTTTCACCTGATTTCTTTGGGGCGTTGTTGCAATATCCCGGCAAGTATGGGCAGGTCAACGATTACGCTGATTTTATAAAGAGGGCCCAAGAAAACGAAATCAAAACCGCTGTCGCCACCGATATTTTAAGCCTTGTGTTATTGACCCCTCCGGGAGAGTGGGGTGCTGACGTTGTCGTGGGTACCACACAGCGCTTTGGAATACCATTGGGATATGGCGGACCACATGCTGCTTTTTTTGCTACTAAAGATGCTTACAAAAGAAGTATTCCCGGTAGAATAATCGGGGTCACCAAAGACACAGATGGAAACCAAGCACTTCGAATGGCGCTTCAGACCCGCGAGCAGCATATCAAAAGAGATAAGGCCACCTCGAACATTTGCACCGCTCAGGTGCTTCTGGCAGTTATGGCTGGCATGTATGCCGTGTATCATGGCCCAAAAGGTTTGAACTACATCGCCAACAAAGTACATGAGAATACGAAAATCTTGGCTTCCCATCTCGAAGAAATGGGCTACAAACAGCAAAATTCATGCTATTTCGATACACTTTTGGTTACCGTTGACAATATCAAATCTATCAAAGACAAGGCCAAAGGTTCTGGTCTCAATTTCAACTATATCGATGATAAAAATCTTTCGATATCAATCAATGAAACGACCAGCCAAGAAGATCTGCAACAAATTGCTACCTGCTTTGGCGGTACGAACGGTTTTGACAGGCCAACCGAAGAAAAAGCGGCACTACAGGTCTTTACCGATTCTCTTCAGCGAAAAAGTCCATTTTTAGCGCATGATGTGTTCAATTTGTACCATTCAGAAACAGAGTTGATGCGCTATATCAAAAAATTAGAGCGTAGAGATTTGGCCTTGAATCACTCGATGATTTCGCTGGGCAGCTGTACCATGAAACTCAATGCTGCTTCTGAAATGCTTCCATTGAGCTGGACAAATTGGGGAAACATACATCCCTTTGTACCCATCGAGCAGGCAGAGGGTTATCAAATCATGTTGTCAGCACTCGAAGATTACCTTACTGAGATCACTGGTTTTGCCGCTACATCTTTACAACCGAACTCTGGGGCACAAGGCGAATATGCTGGCCTGATGACCATTAGGGCCTATCACGAATCACATAATCAAGGGCACCGCAATATTTGTATCATTCCTGCCTCTGCACATGGCACCAATCCTGCTTCTGCTGTTATGGCGGGCATGAAAGTAATCGTTACCAAAACCGATGAGAAAGGCAACATCGATGTGACCGACCTTGAAGAAAAGGTGAAGTTACATGCCGAAAACTTAGCGGCACTAATGGTGACATACCCCTCTACCCATGGAGTTTTTGAATCTTCGATCAAGCATATCACCAAATTAATCCATGACCATGGCGGACAGGTATATATGGACGGTGCGAATATGAATGCACAAGTAGGCCTGACCAACCCCGCAACCATTGGCGCCGATGTATGCCACCTCAACCTGCACAAGACTTTTGCGATTCCACATGGTGGCGGTGGCCCTGGCGTGGGACCCATTTGTGTCGCTGAACAACTCAAACCTTTTCTACCCACCAATCCCATTATGCAAACAGGTGGAAAAAAAGGCATAACAGCCATCTCGGCAGCTCCTTGGGGAAGTGCATTGGCCTGTCTGATTTCTTACGGATATATAAAAATGCTTGGGGCCAAAGGTGTTACCGAAGCCACTAAAATCGCCATATTGAGTGCCAACTACATCAAGGAAAGGCTCAAAGGAAAATTTGACGTGCTCTATGCTGGCGAAAGGGGCCGGGCTGCCCATGAGATGATTGTCGATTGCCGACCTTTCAAAACACATGGCATTGAGGTCACCGATATTGCCAAACGCTTGATCGACTATGGGTTTCATGCCCCTACCGTATCCTTTCCGGTAGCGGGAACTTTGATGATAGAGCCTACTGAGAGTGAGAGTCTCGCAGAATTGGACAGGTTCTGTGATGCGATGCTATCCATCAGAAAAGAAATTGATGAGACATCGGCAGACCAACCCAACAATGTCTTGAAAAATGCACCGCATACATTGCAAATGGTCACAAGTGACGAGTGGCATTATCCATACAGTAGGCAAAAAGCGGCATTTCCACTGCCATTTGTATCAGAAAACAAGTTCTGGCCCGCGGTCAGGCGCACCGATGAGGCCTTTGGGGATCGTAATCTAATCTGTACATGTGCGCCAATTGAGGCGTATGTAGAAGAGCAAATGTCATAGCAGTAACAAGCCCAACACCCGTTTCTGACATTGACGGTATGTTCTTTTTAATTGTATAATTATGGTCTTTCCGTTGTTTGAACGTAGTAGCATTTGGGCTATTCACATGTATTTTCTGGGGAAAAACCCAATATTTGTGTTCAGCACCACCAAAAAAGTAAATGAAAATAGGCATTACAGGTACCGGAAGTCACATTCCATCTGTCGTAACAGAGAACGACCATTTTTTACAGCATGACTTTCTAAGCGCTGATGGAAGCTCTTTTGAGCATGACAATACGGTCATTATAGAGAAGTTCAAGTCAATAACGGGCATTACAAAGCGCCGATATGCGAAACAAGAGCACAATACATCAGATCTTGGTTTTTTCGCTGCCAAAAAAGCCATTGAAGATGCAAAAATCGACAGTGAAGAACTCGATTATATCATTTTCGCCCATAATTTCGGCGATGTGACCCATGGAAAAATTCAAGGGGATACACTGCCAAGTCTTGCCACTCGGGTCAAGCATCATTTGGGCATCAAAAATCCACGCTGTGTGGCCTATGATATATTATTTGGTTGCCCGGGTTGGATCGAGGGAGTCATTCAAGCACAAGCTTTCATCAAAAGCGGTATGGCCAAGAAATGCTTGGTCATAGGTGCCGAAACGCTCTCAAGGGTGGTAGATGACCATGACCGTGACAGTATGATCTATTCTGATGGTGCCGGGGCCACCATAATCGAGGCCGATACCAGTTCAGGAGAGATTTTGGGCCATATCTCGGCCACCTATGCCAACGAAGAGGCCTACTACCTATTTTTTGACAAGACTTACCACCAGAATGGTTGTAATGATACCCGATATATCAAAATGCACGGGCGAAAAATCTATGAATTCGCCGTTACCCACGTGCCGAAGGCCATTGCCGGTTGTCTCGATAAAAGCGGTGTGGCCATTGATGAAGTAAAAAAGATATTCATACACCAAGCCAATGAAAAGATGGATGAGGCCATTGTCAAGCGTTTTTACCGAATCTATGGCAAAGCAGTGCCCGAAGACATCATGCCCATGATCATTCATGAGATGGGCAACAGTTCAGTGGCCACTGTTCCTACATTGTTCGACATGGTAAAAAAGGGCGAGCTACAAAAGCACGGTTTAAAAGAGGGAGATGTTGTTATCTTTGCCAGTGTTGGTGCCGGCATGAACATCAATGCCATTGTATATCGATATTAAATGTACGAAAACAACTACCCGGACAAACGTTACAGACACACGCTAGAATTTTTGGAAAAACATATTGACACCCAAGAGTCCATTTTAGACCTTGGGGTAAAAAACCCCTTCTCAGAGATTATGAAGACCAAGGGGTATGAAGTTGAAAATACAAAGGGCGAGGATCTTGATGTGCAATTTGACACTGTGATCAATTCAAACGCTCAAGTGGTCACCGCTTTCGAAATTTTCGAACATATGGTGGCCCCCTATAATGTATTGCGAAAAATAAGGGCCAGTAAACTAGTGGCCAGTATTCCTTTGAGATTGTGGTTCGCTTCGGCCTATCGCAGCAAGACCGACCCTTGGGATAGACATTATCACGAATTTGAAGATTGGCAATTTGACTGGCTGCTTGAAAAGGCGGGGTGGGAAATCAAAGATTCCATGAAATGGACCAATCCTACCAGAAAAATAGGCCTACGCCCAATACTTAGGTATTTTGCCAATAGATACTATATCGTCTATGCAGAAAGAAATTGACCTCTCGCCTAAAAAGGAGGGACTGAGGGAGGCGTTCTTCATTTACCCCTAATCTGGTTAGTATGAAAATTCGTTTGAATTGTTAATTTTAACAAATGCGAATTTGCATCATCATTCCCGCGCATAACGAAGAGCTGTACCTAAAAGATTGCCTCGATTCTTTTGTGGCCCAGACCCATTTGGCCGATGAACTTATAATCGTCGATGACGACTCAACGGACAGCACCTATGCCATAGCTTCCGATTATGCGCAAAAATATGCTTGGATAAGGGTTTTGAAGCATGAATCTTCGAAAGAACATGCACCGGGTGCCAAAGTTGTTCAAGCCTTTGATTTTGGGCTTCAACATGCCAAAAGCTATGATCTATTGGGAAAGTTTGATGCTGACATCATTCTCCCTGACAACTATTTTGAAACCATGCTCAACCGTTTTCAGTCTGATTGGAAACTGGGCATGTGCTCGGGCATACTTCATATCAAGAGGGAAAACCGATGGGTGTATGAAAATATTGCGGACAAAAACCATATCAGAGGACCCATTAAACTTTATCATCGGGCATGTTTTGAAAAAATGAACGGACTTCGTATAGGGGTTGGTTGGGATACCGTCGATGTACTCTTGGCGCAATATCATGGTTTCGAAACCTATGTCGACGAAAACATCGTGGTCAAGCATCTACGGCCCACAGGGCAAGGATATCGCTCAAAAGGATATCAAAAAAAGGGGGAGGCCCTTTACAAAATGCGTTACGGACTGCCCTTGGCCAAAATAGCCTTGTTCAAAATGACTTGGCAAAGCCAAAACCCTTTAATCTATTTTCAGGGAATTCAAGGATATCTGAAAGCTTGGTCCACCAAAAAACCACGATTTGTAAATCATCACGAAGGCAAGTTTATTCGCAAACTTCGCTGGAAAGGCATATTCAAAAAGTTATTTTAATGCCTTCGAGATCGGTTCTCCAGTGGCGCCGTTGGGGAATGCCATACCCATCAATACTGAAATGGTAGGGGCGATATCGGGTATCTCGGTTCGATCGGCCGTACTACCCTTTTTTATTCCCTTTCCGAAGAACAGCAAGGGTACATGCGTGTCGTAGATCATGGGCGAACCATGTGTTGAACCTGTTCTGCCATAAGAAGCATAGCCCGGCTTCAGAACATATAATACATCACCTGAGCGTTTTTGGTTCCAACCGTTCTGCAAAATGTAGGGTATGCCATCAGAATAGTCATTCAGCCACATCTGATGCCCTGTAAACACTCTATAAACATCATCATACTTCAAGAACTCCATAGCGATCTCTTCTTGAACATCATGCAAATCCATATCTAGGTTGGCAATGACCTTATGGTCAAGAAACACTTGATAGTTGCTTATGTTCTTGATGATATCGGTAGTACCATATCTATACTTGATAAAATTCATGAAATCGCTCTTCATTTGATTGAAATTAAAATATCCCGCAGGTATTTTACTATCCTTCAAATAGGCAGGCACATGCATGGCCCCATGGTCAGCGGTCAAAAAAAACGTGTATTGGCCCAAGCCCACTTTTTTATCCAACGCTGCAAAGAGTCTTTCCAAATCCTTGTCCAATTGCAGATAGGTGTCTTCAACCTCTTTTGAGTTGACCCCATATTTATGGCCCACGTAATCTGTGCTCGAATAGCTGATCGCCAAAAAATCAGTGTCTCTATCGGTTCCCAGTTTTTCCCCATCAAGGGCCGCCAGGGCAAAATCAGTGGTCAGACTGTTTCCATAAGGGGTATATTTGAGAATTTCAAAGTCTTTTTCCTTACTTAAAAGATTGGGAGTGCTATGCGGAAACGTA
>JANQOD010000137.1 GCA_028289745.1 Allomuricauda sp.
CTGAACCTTTTTATGCCAATTACAATGGTTTCGCCACCGCAATGGGCATCAAAGTGGTTCCGATCGTTTCAATGATCGATGACAATTTTGCCCTGCCCGCTATTTCTGAGTTTGAAAAATTGATCTCAGAACGTACCAAGGCAATTCTGGTATGCAACCCTGGCAACCCGACAGGATATTTGTATAGTAAAGAAGAAATAGCCCAACTTGCCCAGTTAGCCAGAAAACATGATCTTTTCTTGGTAGCTGATGAGGTTTACAGAGAATTCACTTATGATGGTAGGGAACATCATTCCATTTTACAGGAACCGAATTTAGAGAACCATGCGATTATCGTAGATTCAGTATCGAAAAGGTACAGCATGTGCGGTGCGCGGATCGGTTGCTTGGTTTCAAAGAACCGACAGATCATCAAAACGGTCCTGAAATTTGCACAAGCCCGTTTATCGCCACCTACCTTGGCCCAGATTGCCAGTGAAGCGGCCTTGGAAACCCCTCAGAGCTACTTTCAAGAAGTGATTGACGAGTATGTGGCCCGACGTGACATTTTGGTTTCTGAGCTGAAAAAAATCGAGGGCATCAAAGTTGCCGTGCCCCAAGGCGCCTTTTATTGCATGGCAGAGCTACCTGTCGAAAGTGCCGATGATTTTGCCCAATGGCTGTTGGAAAGTTTCGAGATTAATGGAGAGACCGTCATGGTCGCCCCGGCCGCAGGCTTTTATGCCACCAAGGGTTTGGGCAACAATCAGATACGTATAGCCTATGTACTCGAGAAAGAGAGCTTGATAAGGGCTGTCAATATACTGGCTTCTGCCTTAAAGGCATATAAACAGCGATAAGTGAACATTCAAGAAAACATATCCCTAAAAAACCTGAATACTTTTGGCATAGACGTCAAGGCCAGGCTGTTCATAGAAATCACCAGTCTTCTTGCACTGCAAAAAGCACTGGGCCTAGAGGCCTACCCGAAAAAATTCATCATCAGCGGAGGCAGTAACATGCTATTGACCAAAGACATCGATGCATTGGTATTGCATATCAACATCAAGGGGATTTCAGTCGTCGAAGAAAATGACGAAACGCTGGTCGTAAAGGCCATGGCAGGTGAAAACTGGCACCAATTTGTCATTTGGTGCCTTGAAAAAGGGTATGGTGGTATTGAGAACCTATCGCTCATCCCCGGCAATGTGGGCACAGCGCCAATACAGAATATTGGTGCCTATGGTGTCGAACTAAGAGATGTATTTGTAAGCTGCAATGCAATGGAGATAGAAACAGGCGAGCTTGTCAAGTTTGATAAAGAGGCTTGTTTGTTTGGTTATCGTGACTCGATCTTCAAACAAACTGCCAAAGACCGTTACATCATCACATCGGTCAATCTAAGGCTGACCAAGAAGAATCATGCCCTGAATACCGATTACGGAGCCATCGAAAAAGAGCTCATTGACAAGAACATAGTGTATCCGACCATTCAAGATATTTCGAACGCCGTGATTAAAATCAGACAAAGTAAGCTGCCCGATCCCAAAGAAATTGGCAATAGCGGCAGTTTTTTCAAAAACCCTATTATTTCAAGAAAAAAATTTGAAAAATTGTTAAAACCCCATCCTGAAATGCCACACTATGAAATGGATGAAGCCCTGATCAAGGTGCCTGCAGGATGGCTCATAGAACAATGCGGTTTTAAGGGGATCAGAGTAGGTGATGCCGGAGTACACGAGAAGCAGGCCCTTGTTCTGGTCAACTACGGAAATGCATCTGGAAAGGATGTTTTGGCAATCGCTGAAAAAATCCAGACCGCGGTCAACAAAGAATTCAAAATAGATCTGGTGCCCGAGGTCAATATCATAAGATAACCCCTGCATCAAAGTGATGAACAGGGGTCATACCAAACCAAACTAACCAAAAAACTTTATGCCGTGTACTGCCGTAAGGCAGCAAGTCTTTATTATGCAAACGCTAAATAATCAATTTCATAATTTAGCGTTACATTATATACGCACGAGTCCTCGGTTTGGATTTTTTTATACGGTGATTTTTTAAGGCCCATGAGCGCACTACTTGAAAAGCATATTGTCGAACTGCTCGCCGAACGCAATGAAAAGGCGATTTCACTTTTGTACGACAATTATGCCGATACTCTGTTCGGTGTGGCCTACAAGGTGGTAAAAGACGAAGACCTTGCCCAAGATGTGCTACAGGAAAGTTTTATCAAAATCTGGAAAAAGTCTGACTCATACGACCCCACAAAGGCAAAATTGTTTACTTGGCTATTCAGAATTACCCGAAATACGGCCATTGACAAGCTGCGCAGTCTCAATACAAAGGCTGACAAAGAAATCCAAATTGATGTATCGAACGTATATAACTTAGGAGTGAACAGCATACGGCCTGAGGTTCTTGATATGCAAGAGACTCTTGAAAAGATAGAGCCCAAGTATCAAATTGTACTTGATGCCCTTTTTTTTCAAGGGATGACGCAACAAGAAGCCAGCGAAGAACTTGATATTCCGTTGGGTACGATAAAGTCAAGATTGAAAATTGGCCTAAGGGAGCTTCGTAAGATATATGATGCCCAAGTGGTGCTCTTACTCCTGATAAATTGTATGTCATGAAAGAAAAAATACGCATATTCTTAGATTCTGACCTTCTTGAGAAATACCTCATGGGTGATACTTCTACCGAAGAGTCGCTTCAGGTAGAGCGGTACATTGCCATGTATCCCGAGGTTCGAAAAACCTACAATGAACTGCAGGAAAACCTCGAGGCCTTTGCCAAGATGCATGCGCGAAAGACCCCTGAAGGACTTAAAGAGGTCATTCTTGCCAGGATTCGCAATGAGCGTATCGGTAGAAGAAGGTTTTATCGTTATGCCGTTGCCGCCAGTATCGCGGCCTTGATTTTTGCCGGGTCTTCTTACTTTTTCTGGAACCAAAACCTAGACCTACTGGAAAAAAACACTTTGGTCACCAACAAGATCAAAACATTGGAGGAAGATATGAAGGTTCAATTGGAAGATCTGCGAAACCAGTACATTGTATTGAACAATCCGAATACAAAAAAATACTCCATCAATGGCAACAAAAAGGCAAGAGAGTTGAAAGCTATGGCCTATGTCAATCCTGTCAAGAAACTGTCGTATATCAACGTAAGCAATTTGCCAGATTTACCAGAAGACCAATGTTACCAAATGTGGGCAGAAGTAAATGGTGAACTCGTCAATTTGGGTGTGATCAAACAGTTCGGTGACAAAGAACGGCTCATGGCATTGCCCTATGGTGAAAATGCCATCGGTTATATCACCATTGAACCACAGGGCGGAAACCAATCGCCCACCGTACAGAATATTGTGGCCAATATCGATTATTGACCAGATAGCCTTAAAGTATTGATAAATGGGCGCCAAATGGCGCCCATTTTTGTACCTTTGCCCAAAAGCAGCCATGAAACTTGTACTTCTGACCGTAGGCCTTGTTGCACTTGCCGTACTGGGCATTACTATCAAGATATGGTCTAAAAAAGATGGAAAATTTGCCGGCACCTGTGCCAGTCAAAGTCCTTTTTTGAACAAAGAAGGTGAGGCATGCGGGTATTGTGGCAAACTACCAAGTGAACAGGAATGCAAAAAAGATTCGGTCGCCGAAATGGGATAAGTACCGAGTCAAAAACCCCTCAACAAAGTTACTTGGGCAAAACCGACACTTTACAAGAAACCATAACTAGGGCAAAGGCAGGCAACCAGATTGCTTTCAGCACCCTTTTGGATACTTTTTGGAACGATGTGTATGCCTTTCAGTTCGTTCGCACCAAAAACGAAAATGATGCCGAAGACATCACCATTCGCACTTTTTCAAGGGCTTTTGACAAAATTGATACGTATGATGATGCTTACGAGTTCAAGACATGGCTAATTGCCATTTCAAAGAACTTGCACGTAGATCTCATCAGAAAAAGAAAAAGAAACATTCTCGCCGAGACCGAAACGCATAGTGAAGAAGTGAAAAAAATACTCGATGAGAGTCCGTCGGTAGAGGATCAATTGATCATCGAACAGAATCTCGCCAATCTATTGCGGCATATAAAAAAGCTGAAACCTCACTATCAAGAGGTCATCAATCTTCGCTACTTCAACGAATTGAGCTATGCCGATATTGCAACAGCACTGGATGAGCCGGTCAACAATGTAAAGGTAAAGCTGTTACGGGCACGAAAATTATTGGCCGAAATCATCAAAAAGAGTAACAATTCCCTGGATTAAGTCTATCATGGGCGTTTTGTATCTTTGTAGTTTAAATTATTAGCTATGTCAACAGCTATTGCTGAAAGTGTATCGCCACCTAAGCGGAAGCCAAAATGGCTACGGGTAAAATTGCCCACAGGAAAGAAATATACCCAATTGAGGGGCCTTGTTGAGAAATATGACCTTCATACCATCTGCACCTCAGGGAGCTGCCCCAATATGGGCGAATGCTGGGGTGAGGGTACTGCAACTTTTATGATTTTGGGCAATATCTGCACTCGATCTTGTGGTTTTTGCGGCGTAAAAACAGGTAGACCTGAAAGCGTAGATTGGGCCGAGCCTGAAAAAGTAGCACGTTCCATAAAGATTATGGGCATTAAACATGCCGTCGTTACTTCTGTTGATCGTGACGATCTCAAAGACATGGGATCGATTATTTGGGCAGAAACGGTCAAGGCCATAAGAAGAATGAACCCTGAGACGACCTTAGAAACATTGATACCAGATTTTCAAGGTGTTGAAAGGCATCTTGATCGAATTTTGGAAGTCGCCCCAGAAGTCATTTCACACAATATGGAAACCGTCAAGCGGCTGACCCGTGAGGTGCGCATTCAGGCCAAATATGAGCGTAGCCTCGGTGTTCTCGACTATTTGAAGAAAAATGGTGCTCATCGCACCAAATCGGGCATCATGCTCGGTCTCGGCGAAGAAGAAGATGAGGTCATCGCAACAATGAAAGATCTCAGACAAGTAAATGTTGATGTGGTTACCATTGGGCAATATCTGCAGCCCTCAAAAAAGCATTTGCCGGTAAAACAGTTCATATTGCCCGAACAATTCAAGAAATTCGAGGAAATCGGCCTAGAGATGGGCTTCAGACATGTTGAAAGCGGGGCATTGGTACGTTCATCGTACAAGGCCCACAAGCATATTGACTGATGCTTCACACGAGTTTCGACGGGCCATAAACCAATAACAACAGTTACAATGCCCAAGGTGAACATCGGAATCAACGGTTTTGGAAGAATCGGTAGAACATTGTTCAGGTTGATGCAAAGGCATTCTGAATATCAAGTGGTGGCCGTTAATGACCTGGGCAATGCGAAAACCTTGGCCCATCTTTTGAAATACGATAGTCTCCACGGAACGTTCGATGGTGAAATCTCCTATGAAGAAGACAACATTTTGGTGAAAAACAGAAAAACCAAAGTGCTGAACCATGAACATCCAAAAGAAATCAACTGGAAATCACATCAAGTTGATATTGTAATTGAATCATCGGGCAAATTCAAACAAAGAGACGAACTACGACATCACCTACAAAACGGGGCAAAAAAGGTCGTTCTCACGGTTCCACCGATAGATGAAGACATAAAAATGATCGTGATTGGCGTCAATGAACAAATGCTCGATGCCAAAGATGATATCATATCGAACGCTTCATGTACCACAAACAATGCAGCCCCAATGATAAAGGTCATCAATGAGCTCTGTGGTATTGAACAGGCCTATATCACCACTGTACATTCGTACACCTCAGACCAAAGCCTACACGATAGACCACATCGTGACTTAAGAAGGTCGAGGGCCGCTGCACAGTCAATCATTCCGACCACTACAGGGGCGGCCAAGGCATTGACCAAGATCTTTCCCGAACTTTCAGAGGTAATCGGCGGCTGCGGTATCAGGGTTCCGGTGCCCAATGGGTCATTGACCGACATTACCTGCAATGTTAAAAAACAGACGTCGATTGAAGAAATAAACAGTACTTTTAAAAGTATTTCTGAAAACGGGCTGAAAAATGTGCTTTTCTATACAGAAGACCCCATTGTATCAGTAGATATAAACAATAGTTGCTATTCTTGTACGTTTGATTCTCAGATGACATCGGTAATCGGAAAAATGGTTAAGGTCATAGGATGGTACGATAATGAGACAGGCTATTGCTCAAGAATAATCGATTTAATTGAATTGCTTATCAAGAAAGATTACGTTTGATATTTAAATATCCAAATAGAAAAATAGGCCGCTTGCTGTCAATGGCATTGTTGGCACTGATGTGCCTTACCCACACTTTTGGCCAAAATCATACGATATCGAATCCTGAAATTCAGAAAATCTTTGATGAGGTCATGGCTTTACGGCACCAAAACGATTTGGACCAAGCCTTAAAATCACTTGATAAGGCCGCAGAGCTCGCCGAAAAGAACGAAGATTTCAAGACTTTGTTGGATACGTACCACAAATATGCCCTTTTGTACCTTGACCGAGAAGATTCTGAAACCGCCTCATTTTATTTAGCAAGGGCCAGTATTTTATTAAAAGATTTGGCATACCCCCACGGTGAAGCCGTTCATAAGTATATCAATGCCATATTGCTCTACAGATCAGAAAATAACTTTCAGGCCATCAATATGCTCGAAGAGGCCCGCGAATTGAGCAATGATAGAAATTTGCTCAACAACATTCTATTGGTCGAGGCCTATATTTTTATGAATATCGACAAGTTGGATGATGCAGCAAAAAATTACAATGCCCTATTGGTCAACTCTGATGAAAAAGAACGGGCCTTTTTGGCAACCAAAGCCAATTTGGGCCTATCTCGATTAAACCGACAACTTGATAAACCCGAAGAAAGTGTAAAACATGCCGAAGCAGCACTTGAATTGGCCGAGAAAAATGGTTTTTTCAAAGAAATGCTTATGGCAAATGAATGGTTGACCACGCTATATGAGCAATTAAACAGATATCGCGAATCACTGGAGCATAACCGAAACGTATCCCAAATCAAAGATTCATTGTTCACTATTGACAAAGTAGAATTAGAGGCCAAAACGGCAGATAATATACGTTTCAACCACATGAGCGATGAAATCTCAAAATTGACGGAAAACAATGAAAAGTTGAGCCAATCGGCCAATAGATCAGAGATAACCGCTATTTTGACCTCAGCATTTTTAGTCATTATCTCCCTATTGGCCATATCGCTATTTAGAAATAATCAGATAAAACTAAAAACGAACGATCTACTACATACCAAGAACAAAGAATTGGAATTAGCGAGAGACTCGGCCATCTCGGCCATGAAGGCCAAGACCAACTTTCTTTCTACCGTAACGCATGAGCTAAGAACGCCATTGTACGCGGTTACCGGCCTGACCCATCTATTGCTTGAAGAAAATCCGGCCGAAAACCAAAAAGAACATCTCAAATCGTTAAAGTTTTCAGGTGACTATTTGCTGAACTTCATCAATGATATTTTACAGATCAATAAGATTGATGCAGATAAGGTAGAGCCCCTCAACGTTGAGTTCAAGCTTAAGAAAGTGTTGACAGATGTTATTGATTCATTACAGCAGAACGCAAAAGAGAAAAAAACAAAAATCAATCTGCACTACGACCAGCAGATTCCCCAAAATTTGTTGGGCGATCCCATGAAGTTGTCACAGATTTTCATGAACTTGATAGGCAACGCCTTGAAATTTACCAAAGACGGGCAGGTTGATGTCATTGCCAAACTTCTTAAAAGA
This sequence comes from Allomuricauda sp., assembly GCA_028289745.1. Classification (GTDB taxonomy): domain Bacteria; phylum Bacteroidota; class Bacteroidia; order Flavobacteriales; family Flavobacteriaceae; genus Flagellimonas_A. The sequence goes on from JANQOD010000137.1 coordinate 7,771, forward strand.
GATGATGACGATATCAGGCTCTATTTTGAGGTCAAAGACAATGGTATTGGTATTTCTGAGGAACAGCAAAAGACCATTTTCGACAGTTTCGAGCAGGGGTCCATTCAGATCAATCGGGAATATGGGGGTACCGGACTCGGCCTGACCATTGTCAAAAGCTTACTGGGCCTCTTCGGAAGCAAAATCGAACTTGAGAGTGAGCTGGACAAAGGCAGCTCGTTTTTCTTCGAACTTGACCTCAAAACCGAGGATAAGGCCGTTGCAGAAGTTTCTTTTGAGCTGAATTTAGAAGAATTTGATTTCAAGGGCCTACACGTACTGGTAGTTGAAGACAACAAGATCAATCAGGTCATCACCAAAAAAATGCTCAACAAGAAAGAAATTACCTGCGATATCGCAAACAACGGCAATGAAGCAATCGATTTGGCCAAGGCCAACCGATACGATGCCATTCTTATGGATATTCATATGCCGGGCATCAGTGGCGAGGAAGCCACACGTCAGATACGTAAATTTGACAAAGAAATACCCATTATTGCGCTGACCGCGATTTCTTTGGATGACAGCTTGGACAGTTTCTATGCGGCAGGTTGTAATGATGTGGTAACCAAGCCTTTCAAACCAGAGGTCTTCTACCAAAAAATCGGTGAAAATATCTTCAGTCCAAAGATTACTGACAAAGCTTGAGATACCGCTCGATATCATTCTTGAGAACAAGGGCGTCTTGTTCAGAAAAATGATGTCTTACTTCTAAGTAATAAAGATTTTCAAGCTTTTCTTCAAGTCTTGTATGATCCTTCTCGGTGGTCAGTATTACCTCATATGTCTTGAAAGTGTCAACTTCGCTATCAGAAAAAAAGTGGTGGTCGGCATATCTTAGATGTCTAAACAGCACATTTTGGTCCTTTAGATAATCGACAAGGGGGTCTGGATCGGCAATACCCGTGACCAAGGCAACCGTTTTGTCGTTAAGTGCCGCTAGATCAATTGGATCTTTCGGGCCCTTTAGTTGTGGACTATAGGTCAAACCACAAAAGAGTACTTTCTGGTGAGGTTTGGGCCGAAGTGCGTCGATTATCGATTTTCGTTCACTTCCATCAATTTCTGTCGGGCATTTGGTCACAATAATAACATCGGCCCTTTTGGCCTCCCTTTTGCCGTCGCGAAGATTTCCGGTGGGCAGGTACCAATCTTTCGGATAGATATTTCCATAGGAAGTCAGCAACAATGAAAAACCAGGTTTTACACGGCGGTGCTGAAAAGCGTCATCCAACAAAATGATATCGGGTTTTATTTCTTGTTCCAACAATGAAATGCCCCTTATTCTATCGGCATCGACAGCAATGGTCACCTCAGGAAACTTCTTGAACAACTGATAAGGCTCATCGCCCAAATCTTCGACCCTTGAATTGGCCCGTGCGACCAAAAAACCTTTTGATTTTCGTTTATAGCCCCTACTCAGTACCGCCAAACGATACTCGTTTTTGAGCATCTCGATCAAATATTCGGTCATTGGAGTCTTTCCAGAACCACCCACATTCAAATTTCCAATACAGATAGTGGGCGTTTCAAAAGACCTAGACCTAAAAACATTGATGTCGTAAAGGTAATTGCGCAGATGAACGACCGCCGCATAGAGGAGCGACAAGGGAAAAGCTATGACCCGGAGCAAATACATCAGGGCGAAATTATAATATTTTATCTTTAGAGCCTGTTTAGGAATTTGTAATTGGAATTTTTATTGGCCATTTTTGATGTATCATGAGGCAAAATTTTTAGACATGGCATTAGCTACGGTTCAAAAATTTAACACGGCCGAGAGAAAAGGCCAACAATTTGGCCTTTGAAAGAGGAGCCCGATGATGCGTTGGCCGCGCTAACCTGTCGGTCCGGCAGGCGAAAAGGCACATAAATAACAAATGATAAATTTCTAAACAGGCTCTTTGCGACCCAATACGTACAAAATGAAGGTCAAGGATATCATTCAAAACTTAGAGCAACTGGCCCCATTGCACTATACCGAAGGTTTTGACAACACAGGTCTTTTGGTTGGCCACCCTCAACAAGAAGTAACGGGTGTTCTGATTACCCACGATACGCTCGAAATTGTGATTGATGAGGCAATCGCCAAGAAATGCAATATGGTCGTTAGCTTTCACCCCATTATCTTTTCAGGACTCAAAAAACTTACCGGCAGCACCTATGTCGAACGTATTGTGGTCAAGGCCATTGAAAACCGAATCGCCATTTTTGCCATCCATACGGCTTTAGACAACTCGGTGATTGGGGTGAACAAAAAGATTTGTGAGGCTCTGGGACTCAAAAATTGTGGCATTCTGATACCAAAATCAAAGACCATCAAAAAACTGACCACCTATGTCCCCCTCAAAGATGCGGACCCACTACGGAATAAATTGTTTGAAGCAGGGGGAGGCAGTATCGGAAACTATGAAAACTGTAGCTTTTCCGCTGAAGGAACAGGCAGTTTCAAACCAAGGGAAAATGCCAATCCGACCATCGGGAAAATAGGGAAAACCCATTTTGAGGATGAAATGCAGATAAGCATGACCTTTCCTGCCCATCTAGAAGGAAACATCCTTTCCACCCTATTCAAAAACCATCCTTACGAAGAAGTGGCCTATGAGGTGGTTACGCTTGACAACTCAAACCAGAACATCGGTATGGGCATGGTGGGCGAGCTTGAAAACCCCATCGCAGAAAAAGGGTTCTTGACCATGGTCAAGAAAAAAATGCAGACAGGCTGTATCAAACATTCGGCACTATTGGGCAAAAAGGTTCGAAAGGTAGCGGTACTGGGCGGTAGTGGCGCTTTCGCCATAGAGGCAGCAAAACGTTCGGGAGCCGATGTTTTCATAACGGCCGACCTAAAATACCACGAGTTTTACAAGGCTGAAAATCAAATGGTGATCATGGATATCGGACATTTTGAATCAGAGCGGTTTACAAAAAATCTGATATACGATTTTCTTAAGAAAAAAATTCCTAATTTTGCAATCGCTTTATCGGAAAGTGACACTAATCCTATCAAGTATTTTTAGTATATGGCAAAGAAAAAAGAAGCAACCGTAGAGGAAAAATTGAGGGCCCTTTACGATTTGCAACTGATAGACTCACGTGTTGATGAGATTCGCAGCGTCAGGGGTGAACTGCCTTTAGAGGTAGAGGATCTAGAAGATGAGGTGCAGGGTCTCAAAACCCGCATCGACAAGCTGAAGACCGATGTTGAGACCGTCAATTATGAAATCTCGGCCAAAAAAAACATGATTGAAGAATCAAAGGCTTTGATCAAAAAATATACCGAGCAACAAAAAAATGTCCGCAATAGCCGTGAGTTCAATTCATTGAGCAAAGAAATTGAATTTCAAGAGCTTGAAATTCAACTGGCCGAAAAGAACATCAAAGAGTTCAAGGCACAAATTGAGCAGAAAAAAGAGGTTGTTGCAGATACCAAAGAGAAGCTGAATGAAAGAGAGGCGCACCTAAAGCACAAAAAAGGAGAACTCGATGCCATCTTGGCCGAAACTGAAAAAGAAGAAAAGGCCCTACTTAAAAAATCAGAAGAGTTCGAAGAGAAAATTGAGGAAAGACTCGTAAAAGCCTACAAGCGCATTCGCCATAATGTCAAGAACGGTTTGGCTGTGGTACCCGTAGAAAGAGGTGCTTCCGGCGGCTCTTTCTTCACTATACCCCCACAAGTACAGGTTGAGATCGCTTCACGCAAAAAAATCATCACTGATGAGCACAGTGGCCGTATTTTGGTAGATCCGATGTTGGCCGAAGAAGAGCAACAAAAAATGGAAGTACTCTTCGAAAAGCTATAAAATAAAAACATAAAGAGTCAAAGAAATAGAAAACCACGCTTAACAGGCGTGGTTCTTTATTTAAAGCAACGACAGTATTTTCCGTTCAATTTCCTCAGAGTTCCATTTTTCCCGTATGTTGGGAAGTTTCATTACTTCCTGCATGATTTTCTCTTGATGGTCGCCTATGGCCAAGGCTTCAGCATAAGGCCTATCTGAAAAGGTCACCCTACTATAAACAGGTATCCATTTATCAGGATGCCTTTCTGCAAACCACTTTTCAATTTTCTTCTGTAACAGAAAATCTGGGTTCGCTGTTTTGCTGCTCATTTCCACAAAGTTTCGATAACTGAGTGCTGCAATGGCATCAGCATTGGGCTTGCGTTGTTGCTCGTATTCCCTAAAAATTGTTGCCCAATCATCACCATACTTTTTCATCAACTGGCTCAGCACAAAAATATCCTCAAAACCGGCATTCATGCCCTGGCCATAAAAGGGTACGATAGCATGGGCCGAATCACCCACTAGGGCCACCTTGTCCCAATATGTCCAAGGATAGCATTTCATGGTCACTAGGGCACTGGTGGGATTCTTGAAAAAATCATCTATCAGGTTGTCGATGACCTTTCTGACATTGGGAAAATGCTCTTTAAAAAAAACTTTTGTTTTCTTTTTGGTGGTCAGGTTCTCAAACGACACCTCTCCTTCAAAAGGTAAAAAGAGGGTGCAGGTAAAACTGCCGTCAATATTGGGCATTGCAATGAGCATGAACCTACCACGGGGCCAAATATGAAATGAATTTTTGTCCAACTTATGCGTACCGTCATCATTCGCCGGTATGGTCAACTCTTTATACCCTACATCGATGAAGTCTTGTGAGTAATCAAATCGGCTACGACGCTGCATTTTGTGCCTGACCCTAGAGAAAGCGCCATCACAACCAAAAACTATATCAAAATCGTATTCTTTCCACATGCTTTTTTCGGTCTCTCCGGTATATAATCTAGCTTCTGGAAGGTCAACGTCCCATACCTTTTCATTAAACCTGAAAACAGCTCCCTTTTGCTCTGCCAAATCGATCATCTTGCGGTTCAATACACCTCGCGAGATTGACCAAATGGCCTCCCCTTCTTTTCCATAGTCTTGAAAGAACAAGGGACTATCGTTCACGTGCATGGCCCTGCGATAAAGTGGAATGGCAATTTTTCGAACTTCATTTTCGACATCCACTTCACGAAGTGCCTTCCATCCCCTATTGCTCATGGCCAAATTGATGGAACGTCCTGAAAACTCAATGGTCCTGATATCTGGTCGCCGGTCGAAAATGGTCACCCTATGACCAAATTTCTTGAGATAGATGGCCAACAACGAACCCACCAAGCCCGATCCGACAATGGCAATGTTCTTGGGGCTTTGTGACATTATGAACGTAGCATTTTAGAGTTAGTTGGCAAAAGTACTAAAATTAGCCCATAGCGTTTTTATGCCAACTATTGGGGAAAACAAAATATGGGCGTCCTTTGTTGGAGTAAAAGAACGATCAAAACAAGACAAGGGCATGATCCAAAACAGTGGCTACGCTCGTATCTATAATGTAATATCCCGCTTTGGCGTCCATATATATTGAAAAAGTCCTTCACAGGTAATGCGAAGGACTTTTTTTGCTTCCTAGAAACAAAAAAGGCTATTCCAAAATCTTATCGACAATTCCGTACTCAACCGATTCTTCGGCACCCATCCAGTAATCACGGTCAAAATCTTTCATCACTTTTTCAAAATCCTGTCCACAGTTTTCAGCCAATATCTTGGCTCCCAACTCTTTGGTCTTGATGATTTCCCGTGCCTGAATTTCAATGTTCGAGGCTTGGCCCTGTGCGCCACCACTCGGCTGATGAATCATGACCCGTGCATGTGGCTGAATGAATCTTCTTCCCTTCTTACCGGCAGATAACAATATAGACCCCATTGAGGCTGCCAATCCTGAACAGATCGTTGACACCGGACTCTTTATCTGTTTCAGGGTATCGTAAATGGCAAAACCAGAGGTAACATATCCCCCAGGACTATTGATGACGAGTTGAATTTCCTTATTGTTGACAAGGTCAAGATACAATAGCCGGTCAATGACATGTTTGGCAGAGCTGTCGTCTACCATGCCCCAAAGAAATACCTTG
>JANQOD010000271.1 GCA_028289745.1 Allomuricauda sp.
GCAAATTTTGATCGGCCACATGATTTTAGCCTAGTGGCCAATTATAAGTTTACGAAACGCTTCAGTCTCTCGGCCAATTTTGCCTATCAAACAGGGAGACCGGTGACCTATCCTCTCGGTAATTATACCTTTAGAGGTGCAGAATATGCCTTTTACAGTGATCGAAACAAATTCAGGATTCCGGATTACTACCGTCTCGATTTGAGTTTCAATGTGGAAGGAAACCATAAGCTTAAAAAATTAGCTCATAGTTTTTGGAACATTTCGGTATACAATGTATTGGGCAGAAATAACCCCTACTCTGTATTCTTTGTTACCGAAAACGGTGATATACAAGCGTACAAGAGTTCTATTTTCACCATTCCGATACCCACAATAACCTATAATTTTAAATTTTAAGACACTTTGGCCTTACCAATAGCCCGATATAGACACTACATTACTTCAATATTCATGCTCACACTTTTCTCACAGGGCTGTGTTGAACCATTTGAGGCCGCCACCGAAGATTTTGAGAGTGTATTGGTCATAGATGCCCTCATAACCAATGAGTTAAAATACCAACAAATAAACCTTAACCGTACTTTTCGGTTTGAAGAGGAAGAGGCCGGAGGTGAAGTGGGGGCTACGGTAAGGGTACTGGATGATATGCAAAATGAATACGTTTTTGTGGAGAACAATCCCGGACAGTATGTTTCTGAGGCTATGTTTGCTGCCCAACCCAATGTAAGCTATCAACTGTCAATAACCACCACCGATGACAGAACCTATTTGTCAGATCCCGTTCTGCTGACCAAGAATACTGCTTTGGGTGATTTGTCAGCAGCATTACAAACCAATGATCAGAATGTGGAAGGAGTGGCAATTCTTGTCGATACGTTCGACCCAGAAGGTGAATCGCGTTACTATAGGTTTGAATATGAAGAGACATATAGAATTGTGGCCCCATTTTGGAGTCCGCAAGATTTGATCATTGTCTCTGAAAGTCCTCCCATTTTTAATCTTGTCCCCAAATCTCAAGAAGAACAAGTATGCTATAACACGGTCAATTCGGTAGATATTATTTTGGGCAGTACGGCCGCATTTACAGAAGATCGACTGACACGTTTTCCTGTTCGGTTTTTGGCCAGGGACAATTATATCATTGCCCATAGATATTCCATTTTGGTCAAACAGTTTATCATCTCTAGAGAGGCGCATACCTATTATGAGACCTTGGACGAACTTTCTGGGCTCGAAAGTTTGTTTTCAGAAAACCAACCGGGCTTTTTTGCTGGCAACATTAGCCAACAAGATGATTCGACAGAAAAAGTCATCGGTTTTTTCGATGTTTCGTATGTTTCTGAAAGAAGGATTTTCTTTGACCATGAAGCGTTTTTTCCAGATGATCTTATTCCGGCGTTTCCCGATGATTGCAGAATAACCACTCCATTGGCCAGTGAGCTGTTGAGTGCCGTAAAATTTGGAACGCTGAAGTTTTTCGCTGGAAATGACCCCGCAGATACCTCGGAGGGATTTTACAAAATGGTTCCTAGAATATGTGGTGATTGCACGGTTTTAGGCAGTAATGTGGTTCCTGATTTTTGGATAGAATGACCAAAACAATGATGAAAAGACAGGTAGTACAGTTTTTGCTCGTTACTTTAATGGGTTTGATCGGTGTTTGCGCCCAATCGACTGAAAGGTACAATCGTCAAGACATTGCCTATACGGGCATACCCCAAGAAAAAATTTTTGTGCACTACAACGGCACCTTGCTTTTTGTTGGAGATTATCTGTACTACAAGGTCTATACTCTTAACAGTTCAACAGGCAGGCTCAGCAATATTAGCAAAATAGCCTATGTTGAATTGATAGGTGAAGACAAGAAATCGACATTCAGGCATAAAATCTTTTTAGATAACGGTTCAGGTCAGGGCGATTACTTTATTCCTCCAGAAGTTTCGTCAGGTAATTACAAACTTGTCGGTTACACCCAGTGGATGAAAAATGGGGGGTACGATATTTTTTTTCAAGGTGATGTAACTATCATCAATCCCTATCAAGGCAACCAAGAAAAGTTGCTTCCAAAAAATCAGCAGAACACTGCACCAGATAAAGGTATTGTCACAAGTGTTGCCAAGGGTGCCCAACAAGAGATAAGCAACCAAAACATAACCATGGTTGCCGATAAGAGTAGTTATGATAAGAGGTCTAAAGTATCTTTGACATTTCATGACGTGAACAAGCTTCTTGCCCAAGGCACTTACTCGCTCTCTATAAGAAATGTTGATACAATAAAAAAGGCCCAAAGGCCCACGTCCAAATCAACTTTTGTCCAAAATTGGAAAAGAACAGCACAACAAAACCTTCAAGGTATGAAACCCGAATTTCTTCCCGAACTCAGGGGAGAGATCATTTCAGGAAAGATTGTCACAAAGAATCCGCAAAGTAGCACAGCCAATGTTGCCGTGGCCATTTCCATTCCAGAAAATGGGGGCCACCAGTTGAAGGTTGTCAACACCAAAGCTGATGGTAGCTTTCGTACAAACCTTGAAAAAGAGCACAACGGCACCAAAATGGTGGTACAGGTTTTGGGTGAGCAAAGAAAAGAGTATGAAATCGTATTAAATGGCCAGTCGGCTTTAGATTACCCAGATATAACATTTTATGATTTTCAAATAGCTCCTGAGATGAAGGCCATGATTATCGACAGAAGTGTTCATAATCAAATTGAGAATGGCTATTTTACGATAAAGTCTGATTCTTTAAGCCCTGCGCCAACAATAGTGCCTTTTTACAGGGATAAGATGAAAAAATATGTTTTGGACGAGTATACCCGATTCGCTACTGTAAGGGAAACCTTGGTAGAAGTAATCGATTTGGTATGGTCGAAAAGACTTGAAAAGAATGAGCTTGTATTTCACGTCAAACCCCATGACCATGATATTCATCAAGATTTTTCTTCTTTGCCCTTACTAATCGTCGATGGCATACTGGTACAAGACCAAGGCAGGGTCATTGCCTATAATGCAAGAGAGGTAAGAAGCATTGCTTTTTTAAGGGATAAATATGTAGTCGGGCCAAAAATCTTTCAAGGAGTACTCGAAGTTGAGACCTTTGACGGCAACTATGCCGAACTTTCTAGCGGAAATCACCGTATTACGGTCGATATGTTCAACCCACAACCCAAGAAAGAATATTTCAAGCAAACCTATGAACCGCATAACAAGCTGGAAACCGATAGAATATTTGATTTTAGGTACCAGCTGCTCTGGGAACCCAATCTCGAAATCAAAGAAGACTTGACCCTTGTCGATTTCTATACGTCAGATATCAGTGGTGATTTTGAGATCTGTTTAGAAGGGTTTACCCCAGAAGGAAAGTCTGTTTCCCTTAGAAAAATAAT
>JANQOD010000148.1 GCA_028289745.1 Allomuricauda sp.
CAATCCGATTGAGCGCGAATACAAAAAAAGATTTACGGCCAGGGTAGGGCAGCACATCAAGATCATCAATGCTGATGAGGTCGAGTCTTTTTACAGTGAGAACAAAGGCACCTATGCTGCGACGATCGAAGGAAGAAATTACTTGCTCGACACCACTTTAGAAAATTTGGAAAATGAATTGTCACCCGAAATGTTCTTTCGGGTCAGTCGCAAGTTTTATGTCAATATCAACCATATCAAAGACATTGTCTCTTACACGAACTCAAGGCTAAAAATCAAGCTGAACCGCTTTGATGAGCAAGAGATCATAGTAAGTAGAGAACGCGTCAAAGACTTTAAGTTGTGGTTAGAGTAATAGTATTTAAAAATCTGAAAAACAAGTAATTAAATATAACTATAAATTTTTCTTATAGTTGTTTTTTTTGTTAAAATCAGCTTTTTTTTCTACTCGATTATCATCAAAGGCCGAAGGCAATAAGGTAGGGATCAATTTAATAAAAATCGGCAATAAAATAGCACCGCCCGGCAGCATAAAAATTGCCAATGAGGGAATACTTTTGAAGATGTCAACAAGTTGATGTTGCACCTTTTTTTTCTCTTCGGGACTCAGTTCCCTGAGGGTAGATTTTGATAAAAGGGCCATCAATTCTTTGCTTTCCATCAACTCTTTTTTGAGTCGCTTGCTGTTTCTTAAAATGAGCTTGCTCACATTTTTTGACATGCTCTCATAAAACTGAAAAGCGAGATTTTTGTCTTTCAGATAGGGAATTTTTTCAAAGTTCTTTTCAAAGAACACCTTGACATTTTTTATGGCTTCCCCGATTTTGGTCCTGTTTTTGCCCAAATCTTTTCCGATTCCATAGATAAATTCCGATTCAAGAAATTCAAGTGATTGGTCTTCCCAAACGGTAAGGCAGGCAATATCGAGCAAATAATCTTTTTCAAATGGTGAAAAATTGTCTCGCAGTACCTCACGATATGAACCGTCAAACTGGTTTTGCTTTTGGTTTGCATAGGTCAATGATGCAGCCAAAACCTGTACTAGTTTTTCATCGTTCTTACCGGCATCTTTTGAACTAAGGGCATGAAAGGCAATATTGATGGTCACATATTCAAGTAGTCTGGCGTGTTCCAATACGTCTTTGCCACCTTCGAGATAATAATTGAAAATGAGCACATCGACAAACAACAAAGAGTTGGTGATGCTGTTGCCAAATGTTCTGTTAATGACGTTATCGCCAAGATATATTCGTGAATCAATCAGTTTTTCAAGCTGTGAATCGGTTTTTGACCCAGTCAAGATTTTGTTCAGAAATGAAATCTTCCCTACATCAAGCTCTTGGTAGTAATTGAAAACGGTGTTTACAAACCCATCAAAATCATGGCCGCCCCTTTGAAATTGATGTACAAAATACAATGCGGTCAGCAAGTTTACTTTGGCGACTTCGTCTTCTGAAAGGGCATGTTCAGATGTTATAAAAGCAGGGTGGTAAAGATGTATGCCATAGACAAACCCATTGTCTCTAAGTTGTTGGTAAAGTGCATCATAATTGTTGAAGCCAACGGATGCGTCTTGAACCAAATGGCCAAACTTTTTAATCCAACCTGATGCTGATGGATTCATGGTGACATGGGTTTGCAACTTCAAAGAAAATGAAATTATGTGAGATATGGTCAGTTTTCATCTGAATTGACCAAAGCGTAACGGCAATGTTAAAAGACAACGAAGTTATCGAGGTCCAAGGTCCAATCGTAGTTTTTGAATTCGATATCAACACCCTTTGTATCAGGTATGATACCGTGGTCTTTCAATATGCTTTTGATACCGCTTTTGCCACCAAAATCGCCACGAAACCAACTGAAGAGTGACGTCACGGCCACAGTTTTGGTCTTTTCATTATAACTCGAAGTACGCTTTAAGAAAGTTCTTGTGCCCATTTCAAACTGTTCTTTGATCGTATCTGGATCGTAAATAGCCACCGGCGGACAATCTTTTGCCCCACAGTTCAAGGCAAAATGGATGCAATAATCGCGCTTTTCAACCCGCAATTCTCGCTCGAACCGATCGGGAAACCATTTACGAACGTAGCCCAAACCTTTAGACCACTGTGATTTTCTAAGGATGCCATGTTCGATTTTCTCAAATGAAACCATTTCGCCAGCAATGTGCAATTGTTCATTACTGAAAAAGGCCCCCTTATCATCATATAATTCACGATTTTCAGACAAAATAACAAGAATGTAGGCATTGTAGATATTGACCCAAAAGGCATACCGTTGTTCATCGGTGATCAGGGCATTGGCCAATTCATCAACAGTGGTGTTGGCCAACTGTGTTTGAAAGGTCTTGGTATGCTTACCCTCTTTGATGCATTGTAAAAAATCTTCCGATAATTGGTTGAAGTCGGTAGTGGCCATACGTATGCCTTGAAAATCAGCCTTTTTTATCTTACAGCAACTCAGGGCGGTCACAAAAAGTATTACGATCAACTTTGTTTTCATGATAATTATGTTGGCATTTAGGCCCACTTGGCGCATCTCGATTGGATGCTTGGTCGAATACGGTATGGATTACTTTCATCAAAACTGCCAACATTTTTGATCTGACGTAAGCAGATGGGAAGACTTTGATTTCTGAATGCGATTCACCCTAGTTTGTTTTTGAACAATGACATTCATCATAGTCTGTTGAAAGAGTTGCTGATAATTTTGCTTGAATTTTTAAAAAGAGAAAGATGAAAAAAACGGCAATTTCTTTATTCGTAGCAATGTTTTGCCTTTCTGGCCTTGGCATTGCCCAAACGACGCCAGACGGCAATGATGGTTCAAAATGGCAGTTCAGGTTAAGAGGTATTGTAGTGACCCCTGATGAAAGTGCAGATATAGAGGCAATAGGAGGAGATGTTTCTATCTCAACGGCAGTGGTTCCAGAATTCGATATTACCTATTTTTTCAATGAAAATTGGTCATTAGAGCTGATTCTGGCTACAGCCAAACATGATGTTGAAGCTGTAGGCACGTCTGCTGGTGATATCGATTTGGGGCATGTATGGTTATTGCCACCTACCTTGACCGCACAATATCACTTTACCGGAGGTGATTTTGTTCCTTATTTGGGAGCGGGACCCAATTTGACGCTATTCTATGGGGTCGACGAGGGGCCCGTGGCCGATGATGTCGATTATGATACATCGGTCGGGTTTGCCCTGCAAGGCGGATTCGATTATATGTTGAACGACAAGTGGTTCTTGAACTTCGATGTCAAGAAATTGTTTTTGAATACAGATGCGACGGTCAATGCCACCACAGCTTTAGGGGCAACCGTAGTAGCCGATGTAGATATAAATCCCTGGATATTTGGTGTTGGTGTCGGTTTGAAATTGTAGGGATGTTTTTTGAATATTGGATGGCCGCGCAATTGTAAGGATTGCGCGGTTTTTTTAATGCATTTTTTCAAACAGTCTTGCAGTAGATACAATTTGTGCAAACTCATCTTTTAAGCTAGCCAGGGTGGTTTGGTGAACAAGCTCTGCATCGAAGAGTTCACCGTTTATTCCAATTTGGTCAAAGGCAGCGCAGGCATCGGATACCAGCACAGTCTCAAAACCTAGATTTGCGGCCATTCGCACACTGGTCGAAATGCAATGGTTGGTGGTCAGCCCCACCACTACAATGGTGTTGATCCCATTATCCCTTAGAACTTTTTCCAAGTCTGTGCCGATAAAAGCACTGTTGACATTTTTGGTGAAAAGGGGTTCGTTCTCAAGGGGTTTTACCGCTGCTTTGATGTCAAAGCCCGGTTTTGAGGCATGCAAGGGGGATCTTGGGTTCAGGGAACTATGGCGTACATGAAAAATAGGCCCACCCTCTTTGCGCCAATGCATTAAGATTTTGGCCGCATTTTCTTCTGCTTGCAAATTGTTGCGGTTGCCGCCATAAAAATTGTGTTCATCCAATCCTTTTTGGATGTCGATAAGCAAAAGGGCGCTATTTTTAGAGAGGTTTTTCAGTTTTCAATGTTTACGACCTATGACTATTTCAATCTTTCAAGCATACCTTTACGTTTGACGATGTTTTTATAATCCCATTGGATGTTTCTCGATTTTTCGAGCCAATGCTGTAATTTGGCGATATCGATTTCAGGGGCAGCATTGTAAAAGATAGAGGCATCCTTGAATTTTTTGCCCTTGATGTTCAAATCTTCTTCCTCAAAATCAGCACCGCTCCAAAACATTAGCCGTATGCCTTTCTTCTGTTTGCTGTACCCTACAATAGGGTTTCCATCCAAGAACCAAACAGGATGTCTGTGCCATATTTTGTTTTCTGCATCCGGTAAGTGTGCTGCGATTTCACGGGCCAAAACATGGCAAATCGCCTTATCGATAGCCGACTGGGCATCGTTGTATGCCACAATGTCTTTATGCACTGTTTTCATTTTACTAACACCGGTTCTAGAACCCTCCAGACATTCTCCCTAACAATTTTGTGTCCCTCGGCCGTAGGGTGGATACCATCTTCCAGATTCAATTCACGAATGCCCGCCACACCCTCTAACAAGAAAGGGATTAACGGAATACCGTTCTGTGCTGCCAATTCAGGGAAAATAGTGCGAAATTCGGTGGTGTACTCCGGCCCCATGTTGGGGGGGATCTGCATACCTGCCAGAACGATTTGGGTATCTGAATTTTTTGCCTTGACCGCATCGATGATCTCTTGCAGGTTCTTTCGCGTTTCGCCCAGCGGTACGCCCCGTAGGCCATCATTCGCGCCCAGTTCGAGCACAAAAATAGCTACCTCTTGTTTGAGTACCCAATTCAAGCGGTTGAGTCCACCTGAAGTGGTCTCGCCACTCACCCCTGAATTGATAACGGTATACTTAAGGCCAAGTGAATCTAACCGGTCTTGAATGAGGGCGGGGAAGGCTTCCTCTATCTTCAGACCATAACCTGCGGTAAGGCTATCGCCAAAAAAAAGAATGGTCTTGTTTGATTTTTCCTCGGTGGCATTGGAGGTTTCTTCAATCTCTTGTGCTGTGGTGGCCTCAGATTCATTCTTTAGGGCATCCTTACAGGCCAGCAGAAAGATGAACAGCAAAAAATAACGAAACTTTAAGAGTGTCTTTGGGTTCATGGGCGTAAAAAATCAAAATCATTTGCCTATTTTTCCGCTTTAACCCAACGGAAACCAAGGCATTCATGTCAAAGATATTAAACGTCG
>JANQOD010000149.1 GCA_028289745.1 Allomuricauda sp.
ATGGTCAGTGAGGCCAATCATTACACCATGTTCTTAACGTTTGCCCGCAAATATGGCGACCGTGAAGAAGTTGACCGAAAATGGCAAGATCTACTCGATCATGAAGGGGAATTGATGAAAAACCTTGGAAAAAAGGAAACCATGCACGGTTAAGTGCCCATCAGCTTTCACGGTAGTACAATGTTTTGATGATCCCGTCAGAAAGACCTATTTGGGGCACATGTATCTTCTTGGCACCGCTCCATTTCGCGGCTGACAAAAATATTCGTGTTGCTGGTACAATGACATCTGCCCTATCGGTATTTAGCCCTAGTTCAGAGACGCGATCATCGTAATCCATACTATCCAAAAAATGATATTGGGCATTGAGCCAAATGTATGACAAGGGCTGTCCCTGCTTTCGACCTGACATTTTATGCAATTTGTTGATATTGCCCCCTGAACCGATGATTTCCACTTTTTGATGTTCTCTGGTATGCGTGGTGACCCATTCTTTGATCTGCACCCAAATCGTATCATTGACCAAGTTGTTGAGCAAACGCACCGTTCCGATCTTAAATGATTTTGAAACCAATACTTTTTCATCTGAAAACAAAGTAAACTCAGTGCTTCCTCCCCCCACATCAACATATAGATAGGTGGCATCGCCTTGCATTAGGTTCTTTAAATCGGTCGAAGCAATGATGGATGCTTCTCTTTTACCATCGATAACTTCGATTTCGACATCAGACTCAGCCAATACCTTTGCAACCACTTCTTGGCCATTATTGGCTTCTCGTATGGCCGAGGTGGCGCAAGCCATGTACTTTTCTACCCCATGTACCTCCATCAACAACTTGAACGCCTGCATCGCCTTGATGAGCCTGTCACTATTTTTATCTGAGATCTCGCCAATGGTAAAAGAATCCTCACCCAAGCGTATGGGCACCCTAATGAGTGCGTTTTTTTTAAACTGGGCCTTTTTTCCCTTTTCTTCGATTACGTTATGAATCAGCAATCGAATGGCATTCGATCCGATATCAATGGCGGCAAGTTTACGAACGACCACGTGTTGTCAATTTAAGAATCCTTTTTTTTTGCGTAATAATCATAGAGGGCGAACTGCGATCGTACTTTGGGGCCATCGCTTTTTCGATACGCATTATCTTGATCTTTTGAGAAGACCCTGGCCTTCACGTTATCGTTCCAACTGATTTCAAAGGTGTCAATGAGTTCTTGCTTGATATCTTCATCATAGATCGGGCAGCCTACCTCTACGCGATAAACGAGGTTACGGGTCATCCAATCTGCGGAAGAAATATAGACTTTGGGATTTCCATCATTGGCAAAAATGAACAGTCTTGGGTGCTCTAGAAACTTATCGACCACACTGATGGCCTCAATATTCTCACTCATACCCTCTACACCAGGTATCAAGCAACAAATACCCCTGATAATCAATTGGATCTTCACCCCGGCCCTACTGGCCTCATACAGTTTATCGACCATTTTATAAGAGGTAAAGCTGTTCATCTTGATCTTGATATACGCTTCTTTGCCCACTAATGCATTGGCAATCTCATTGTCTATGAGTTTATTGAAGACATTTATTGTATAGTGTGGCGAAACGATCAAGTGTTTGTATTTATTTATTTTATAAGAGGTCTCAAAGAAACCAAACACTTTGTTCAGCTCTTTTAAAATGGCATCGTTTGCGGTAAACAACGTGTAATCGGTATAAATACGGGCAGTTGCCTCGTTGAAATTTCCTGTACTGATGAAACCGTACCTTTTGATACCCGAACCTTCTTCACGCTCGATAAGGCAGGTCTTACTATGCACTTTCAGGCCCGGTATACCAAAAATCAGATTGACCCCCTCTTCTTGCAACTGGTTTGCATATTCAATATTGGCCTGCTCATCGAAACGGGCCTGCAATTCGATCTGTACGGTCACCTGCTTGCCATTCTTTGCCGCATTGATCAATGCTGCAGCGACCTGTGAGTCATTTGCCAAACGGTACACCGTTATTTTGATCGTTCGCACCTTTGGATCAAGAGCGGCTTCTTTTAAGAATTTTACGACGTAAAAAAACGTATGATAAGGCGCATATTGCAAATAATCTTTCTTGGCGATACTTTCAAAGAGGCTTCCTTCAAAACTTAGTCCCTTTACCGGTAGTGGTTTTATCTTTTCATATAAAAGATCGGTTCGTCCCAAACTCGGAAAGCCCATATAATCCCTTCTGTTATGGTACCTCCCTCCAGGTATCACACTATCGTTCTCTTGAATTCCCATTTTTTCCTTGAGATAACGGAGCGTGTCTCTTTCTATGCTCTTATCATACACGAACCTAACAGGGTCACTGATCTTTCGGTGCCTGACACTTGAGGATATCTTTTCAATAAAACTCTTACTCAAGTCATTGTCAATGTCAAGTTCTGCATCACGGGTAATCTTGATCATATGGGCCGATATCGACCCATGATCGAACATCGTAAAGATGTTATCAAGACAAAACCTTATCAGATCATCAAGAATGATGATATAATCTTTGCCATCTTTCTTTGGAAGCACCACAAAACGATCGATTCCCTTCGGGATCTCAATAAGCGCATATTGCAGCTCGTTTCGTCTTTTCAAAAGGCCACCTGCTTCGCTTTGTAAAACCATTTTAACGGCCAAATAGGCCGCTGTATCCTTTAATACCGGAAACTGGGTAACATCATTGAGAATGATGGTCATCAACTCGGGTCCTACCTTTTTCTGAAAGTAGTCTTTGATAAAGACCGCTTGATCCTCAGTCACCCCTTTTTCGTCAATAATGAAGATATTTTGATTTTCAAGCTCTTTCTCAACTTGCTTCAAAATCTTGATGCTTTTTGACTGTTGGGCGATCACGATTTTGGTAATCTCTTCCAAAAGATCTCTGGCTCTCTCGCCCCCAAGTACACTTTTTCCCTTTTTGCCTGCATCAACAATACGTTTCACGGTTGCGTAGCGCACTTTGAAGAATTCGTCAAGATTATTGCTGAAAATTCCCAAAAACCTCAGTCTTTCGATCAACGGTACATTTTCATCGGCGCTTTCTTGAAGTACCCTTTCGTTAAAGTGTAGCCAACTGATCTCTCGGTTTACGTACTCGTTTTTTGGTTTTGCCATGCTATTGTTTTGCTTCTGTGCTTTTGTTGTTTCAGGTTTCAGGTTTCAAGTTTCAAGTTTCAAGTTCAATGTTACGGTATGCGCGGTACCTCATACTCGGTGTTCAAACCCATTACCCCAAACCCATAATTCATAATAGTCTTACGTCTCACATCCAAACTCTGGTTTTTGTTTTGGCTTCCCCACCCAAACCAACGATAACCACTATTTTAAATGCCTCGGAAAAATCACTTGCTCTGTTTTTCCTTTGGAAATTGATTTCCAGTTCCCTTCATCGAATCTAATCTGTACCAAACCTGAGGTGGTAACGTTCTCAATATATCGATCGCCCCAAGTATTGGCCAAGTTTGTAAAGGCATAATTATGGCCAAAGACCATTACCGTGCTAATGTTGTCGTCAAGAGACTGTATATGCGACTGCACTCCAGAGCCTGAAAAATCATAAAGGTTTTCATCTACTCGAAAGTGCTTCAAGTTGTATTTCAAGTTTCTCAAAAAAATCATGGCCGTGTGCAAAGCCCTGTTTGCGGGGCTAGAAAAAGCAAAGTCAATTTTTAACTTTTCATTTCCAAACTTTTTGGAAACCAGATGTGCATCGTTGATTCCACGTTCTTGCAATGGCCTATCCCTATCTGCTACATCATATTTCCATGATGATTTACCATGCCTTACCAATATCACTCGCTTCATGTGTTATTTTTTATTGCTTTTCAATGGTCATGATACAAAACTGCGCCCCATATAGGGATATGATCTTTGATAATCAAAATTTATGGTGCCAGGCGTTCAATCTTCCAATCATAATCTTCTTGCAGGGCGTATCGAATTCTGTCGTGCAATCTATTGGGCCTACCCTGCCAGAATTCCATAGATGCCGGGCGCACCAAATAACCGCCCCAATATTTTGGCCGCTCGATTTCCTTGCCTTCGAGCTTCTGTTCAAGTTGCGCCATTTCCTTTTCCAAGATCTCTCGTGAAACGATCACCTCGCTCTGGTTTGAAACCACGGCCCCTAATTGGCTGCCACGTGGGCGGCTTTCAAAATAACCATCGGAAAGGTTTTCGGCAATTTTCTCGGCATAGCCCTTGACAATGACCTGACGTTCCAAATTGGGCCAAAAAAAGGAAAGGCACACCGCCGGATTTTTCGCTATCGCCCTACCCTTCTCACTGTTGTAATTCGTATAAAAAATAAAGCCCTCATAGGTGAATTTTTTCATCAAGACCACACGGCCTTTTGGAAAACCATCAAACCCAATGGTAGAAATCGTCATGGCATTGGGTTCGTCTACGGTTTCGGCAGCCTCAACCTCATAAAACCACGTTTGGAACAATTGCAGGGGATTGTCAGGCACATTGGTCTCTACCAATTCACTTTTTCTGTATGCTTTCCGATAACCGCTGAGATCTTTTTGCATAGCACCTTCAGTTTCGAACAAATTTCAGCAAAAGAGGGCAGAAGATAAAGGAATGTGGGGTATTTATTGCCCAATAGATCATGAAAAATCGAATACTTTGCCATCATCGGCGAGTTCGACCTTGCCAAAGAACCGCTCAGCCTCTTTCTTGAATAGATCAAGTGATTTATAGCGGGTAGAGTAATGGCCCAATATCAAAGTGTCGACCTTGGCCAACTTAGCGATTTTTGCTGCTTGGCCTGCCGTGGAATGCATGGTTTTTTGGCATAGATGCTCTTCAGGTTCCAAAAAAGTGGATTCGTGGTACAAATAATCAACGTTTTCAATATAGCGGACCAAAGATTCATCATAAACGGTATCACTACAAAAAGCAAAGCTTTTGGGTGGTTCAGGGTCTAAGGTCAACAACTCATTGGCGATTTTTTCTCCGGTAGTGGTAAGTGCGTCCCTTCCCAATTTTATCAGGTTGAATTGGCTTTTGTCAATCTTATGCTTTCGTACCGCCTCAATATTCAACTTACGCGGACCCGGTTTCTCACGAAACAAGAACCCGTTGGCATAGATTCGATGTTTTAACGGAATTGTCTCGACGGTAACAACTTCATCTTCAAAAATCAATTCAGTCTCTTTTGAAGACAGTTCATGAAAATGTAGGGGATAATTCGTCCATGAGTCGCCCAGTTTCATGAGCAATGTGATGGCTCCCTTAATGCCCTTGGGGCCATAGATGTGCAGTTCTTTCTCCCTGCCTAGAAGACGAAAGGTCGAAATCAATCCCGGAAGTCCAAAAAAATGATCTCCATGAAGGTGTGAGATAAAGATATGGTCGATACGGGAAAACTTGATTTTGTTCTTTCTAAGCTGTACCTGTGTGCCTTCCCCACAATCGATCAAAAAGAGACGGTTACGAATTTCAAGTACCTGCGAAGTCGGATTGGTAAGTGTTCTAGGGGTAGCGGAATAACAACCGAGAATGTACAATCTCATAGATCCAAATCACGCTCAATTTCTTCCATTTCAATAAGGTCTTTGGCCTCTTGAACGGTCGGTACCACACTGATCTCATCAGGCACCTCATCATAAGAGACCTTGTCGGTGACCAAAACAAATGATTTATTCATCTTCTTGTGGTTGTTCGATAGTTCCAGAAACTCAAGAATATCGTTTGCCGTAAGTTTTGAAAAAGAAAAAAGGTTTACAATGATATTGTCATGTTTCAATCTTGGATAGGCCTTATTGAAGTTATCCATGAATTTTTTGAGCGAGGTCTTTTCTTGAAAGACGATAGTCGTTGTGCCCTCTTTGTCAAAGATCATGTCATTTAATTTTGGAAGCCAACAAATAAATCACCGCCATACGAATTGCCACTCCATTTTCTACTTGCCCTAAAATAATGGATTGGTTCGAATCTGCCACATCACTTGTGATTTCTACCCCCCGATTGATTGGGCCAGGGTGCATGATCACAATTTGTTTGTTCAACCGATCTAAAATTGCTTTATTCACTCCGAATTGTTGGGTGTACTCTCTGGTTGATGGAAAGTAGCTGACCTCCATGCGTTCGTTTTGAATACGCAGCATATTGGCCACATCACACCACTCAAGTGCTTTGAAAAGATCTGTTTCAACCTCTACACCTAACGATTCTATATGTCTTGGAATCAATGTTTTAGGGCCACACACCTTAACGTTTGCACCTTGAAGTTTAAGGGCAAAAATGTTCGATAAGGCCACACGGGAATGCAATATATCTCCCACAATGACTATGTTCTTGCCCGATACACTGCCTAGTTTTTCACGGATGGAATACGAGTCCAGCAAGGCCTGCGTCGGATGTTCATGTGCACCGTCACCGGCATTTACAATAGAGGCCTTGACATGTTTGGACAAAAAGATACCTGCCCCCGGATTCGGATGCCGCATGACCACCATATCAACTTTCATCGAAAGGATATTGTTTACGGTGTCGATCAAGGTTTCGCCTTTTTTTACCGATGACTGCGATGCCGAGAAATTGATGACATCTGCCGATAGACGCTTTTCGGCCAATTCAAATGAAAGTTTGGTTCGGGTACTGCTCTCGAAAAAAATATTGGCAATGGTAATGTCGCGAAGCGTGGGGACTTTCTTTATCGAACGGTTGATGACCTCTTTGAAGTGATCAGCGGTCTCAAAAATGAGGTCTATATCTTTTTCGTTAAGATATTTTATCCCCAGTAAGTGGTTGACGCTCAACTCGCTCATTTCATTACTTGTTTACTAGATAAATCACATCTTTGCCATCATTTTCCTTCCACATTACCTTCACTTTTTCGTTATTGATGGCATCGACCTGCCTGCCCCGATAATTGGGCTGTATGGGCAAATGTCTGCTAAACCGTCGATCTATCAATGTCAACAATTCTATCTCTTGCGGCCTTCCAAACGATTGAATGGCAGTCAATGCAGCCCTGATACTACGACCGGTGTAAAGCACATCATCGATAAAGACCACTTTTTTGTTCTCGACCAAAAAATCGATCTTGGTCTTGTTCGCTTCGAGAATTTTGTCGCCCCTTCTAAAATCATCCCTATAGAAAGTGATGTCCAACGAACCGAGCTTAATACTTTCAACACCATACTCCTCTTTCAAAATTTTGGCCAACCGTTCGGCCAAAAACACACCACGCGGTTGTATGCCGATAAGTACGGTATCGCTGAAATCGAGATGGTTTTCTAACAATTGACAAGCCAGACGGTGAAGAATTATGTGGATTTCTTTTGAGGAAAGCAGCACTCTCTGACTCATGGGCTATGCACTGGCTCGTTTGTTTGAC